>CAYWFU010000031.1:0-29932 GCA_964457585.1 uncultured bacterium
TCGTTCCTATATGATTTTTTTTACAATAAATTTGTTACAGTTATTTCGTCGCAAGCCCTAAGTACTATAGGTGAAGGAACAACTTTTTATTTTACACTGGAAGAAAATTGAGGTCCAATGAATTACATGTCCATCGATAATTGATTATATTCAATAAATGAAATGTTCTTATACTCTGCTTTAAGCTTTTCTATTAATTCTTTTTTCTGAACCATTTTTTCGGAATAGTACAAAAGTATTCTGGAGTGGAAATATTTTAATTTTTTAATGAATCGTTCAAAGCTGTCATCTTCAAAACGTGTCATTTTTGTTATGTCAATACCGATTGGTAAATCCTCTTTATTAAAATAATTTACCATTTTTCTATAAAATTCTTTAAAGTTGATCCCATCCATAATCCCTGAAAGTTCAAGACAGATCAATCCTTCATTTAAATTATTTTTCAATTTCAGCTCGAGAAAGTTAAAAGACATATCCGGCAGTGCCCGGCCTTTCATAGGAGCTTTCAAAAATTCAAGAAGCGGTTTTCTGTAAGAAGTTAAATATGTTGAGGGCTGGCGTACATCGCCCAGAACTTTTAATTTTATATTTTCCACAAATGCAAGTGTACTGCCGATTTTTGTAAGTATAGATTGAGAAGCTGTCTTCTCTCCAAAAATACTTCTATATTTTTCTTCAACCTGTTTTGCAAGTTCTTTTGTTTTTTTATTTGGCAAATACTGTTTCATGACATCAATAGCAGAATAAAACTTTGAGCAGAACTCTCTGAGATTCTCACATCTTTTCTTTTTCCACTCATCAGCATATTTACGTGTATACATATACCCGGTAATGTAGGTATCGCACATTCGCATTACAGAAGGTCCAAGCTCATGAAAATCCATTTTAAAAGCTTTTTTTAGAATTTTACTAGATTCCTTTTTTGTGAAACATGGATGGTTAAACCATATTTCATGCTGGCCGTGCCATTCTTCATACGGTATGTCCGTGCAGAGTTTCCCTGAATCTTTATATTCTTTATATAATGCTGTTTGAGGAAGCGGGCCCAGCTGCATGAACTGTGCAAAATCCGGACGAAGTTTTTTCATATACTCAACCTCTTTCCAGATATTTTCTTTTGTATGATGTTCCTGAAATAAAATGCTCGATGCCAGAATCGATACCCCATGGTTTCTAAGATCATTGAATAACGCGGGCATATCAATATTTTTATTCTTTGTATAATTTTCAAGGTAAGATTCAACTCCCAGCCACAAAAAGCCAATCCCAAGCTCGAACATATTCTCAATCCCGAAATCCTTTACAGCTTCAGCTGATGAAAAAATTCCGAAATAATATTGCTTGTTATTTTTCTTCATAAGATCAAGCAGTTCAAAAGCTCTTGTTTTGTTTTTAAGAAAATTTTCATCCATAACAAAAAAATCTATACATCCGAATTTTTTCTCCATTGACACGCAGATATCGAAAAGTTCTTTGCCTGTTTTAAAAAACGGTATATGTGCAAAATCAAAATTGTGGGTTGTACAGCAGAATCTGCATTTGTTTGGACATCCGACTCCTGTCATAAGGATACCTGTTTTGCTTAAAAGAGGGATACCCATAAATCTCTTATTTTCAGCAGAGGGTATCATTGGATGTTTTATCGGAGCATCGACTTTCTCGTTAAAAAACTCTCTAAGCCATCTTATTCCCTCACCATGAGCAACAAAATCGCAATCAATAAGCTTTTCAATATCGGGAATCCGCGTACCGTGTCCGCCAAGAATGATTTTTGTTTTAGGGCTGTATCTGCGTACCAGTTCACACATTTTTTTTGCTTTTAGGAAATTTGGAGTTATAAAAGAAATACCAATATAATCATAGCCTTTTTTTATTTCTTTAATAAAACATTTAATTGTAGGGAAATCAAGAACAACCGTAGGACACTTTATGTTTTCCGCCAGCATATAAAGTCCGAAGCTCCTGTGATTGTAACGAAGAGAAAATATCCCCTGTTCTCTTGTTATCTGATTATGATACAGCTCCATTATATTTTCTTTGCGGCCGTAATTATCATCAACGCCATATGGTTTGAAAACAGAAGTTAATAACAATTTCATTTTTATTCTCCTTTAGCCTGGTGCAGCATTGGAGGGGTATCTTGAAAAAATTATTTTGAGGATTTTTAACACTTCCAATACATCTCTCAATTGACATAAAAATTGTAACATAATAAAGTATTGGTGTCAATTAAATATGAATGGATGCATTTTTGTTAAAAGTTGCAATTATATAAAAGACGTGATATTATATATTTAATATATAAATAAATAGAAACTTTTTACTAATTTAAATATATATAAAAAAAAGTTGCAATTATATAAAAGACGTGATATTATATATTTAATATATAAATAAATAGAAACTTTTTACTAATTTAAATGTATATATTACTCAAACTATTTATAATATTTATTCTATTCTATTCTATAGTAAAGCAGGTGATTGTTTACTTAATTTATAAATATTTATATTTATAAATTACCAAATTTTTAAATAATACTAAAAATATTGATAGGTTGAATTTCGGTTATAAAAGAATATACCTTATATATGAAAGAATTACTCAAGGTATTAATTAATAGAGTAAACTGTTGTTTAGATGAGCTAATAATCAAAAATAAAATGTTCCCTTCAGAGAGAGATGCGATATCCTGCGTTTTATAGCATGATACTTCGTTATCTTTTTAACTAACTATATTTTTTTATCTAGAAGTGCCAGGAATACCCCATATTTTAATACTGGGATAAATTGGTACAAATTAAAAAATAATCTTCCTATCAATAGAAGATATCCTGAAGTTTCTATCGCAGGATTCTTTATCTGGAAGTGCCAAGAATACCCTGCAGTTTACTGCAGGGATGAATTGGCACAAATATAAATAATAAATATTCCTATCAGAGACAGAAGATACCCTGTCTGCCACAGGATTCTTCATTTACCGGATTTTTTCCTTAAAAACATTAACTTTTATAATTTTTTTAAAATATAATTTAAATAGTGCGGAGGAGCAAACTTGAAAAAGCAAATTTTAATATTTATCAATTTAGTAATTTTTTTAACTGGGATATTTATTATTCCAGCCAGAGCTGAATATATTAGAAAAAAACCAAATAAAAATCCATTTTTATCTATGAATATTTTTAAAAATAGAGCTAATATATTTGCACAACAAGCAAATAGAAGTGAATATAAAGAAGATGAAATAATAGTAAAATACAAAAAAAATATATCTGAACGATTAATGAAAAAAAGTCTTAATAAATATGGTATGTCAGTTAAAAAATCTTTTAAAACAATGACAATGAAATGCGTAACAATACCAGATGGTTCTTCCGTAAAAGATATGATTAATAAAATCATAAAAGATCCAAATGTTGAATATGCTGAACCAAACTATCTTTATCATGCTGATGCAACACCTGATGATCCACGTTTTACTGATTTATGGGGATTGAATAATAATGGACAGACAGGAGGTACTCCTGATGCTGATATCGATGCAACTGAAGCATGGGATATTGCAACAGGAGATTCAAGCATTGTAATTGCAGTTATCGATACTGGGATTGACTATACGCATGAAGATATAAAACAAAATTTATGGAGAAACAGCGGTGAAATACCTGGAAATAACATTGATGATGATAATAATGGTGTAGTTGATGATATTTATGGATTTAATTCAATTACCGGTTCTGGTGATCCATATGATAATGGCGGACATGGAACTCATGTATCTGGAACAATTGGCGCTGTTGGCAATAATTCTAAAGGTGTATCTGGTGTAAACTGGAAAACAAAAATAATGGCTTTGAAATTTTTGAATGAAAGCGGATCTGGTTATTCTAATAATGCAATAGCATGTATAGATTATGCGGTAACCATGAAAAATAATGGTGTAAATGTAAGAGTTACAAATAATAGTTGGGGTGGTGGTCCTTATTCTCAAGCGCTTTATGATGCAATAAAAAGACTAAGAGATGCAGATATTTTATTTGTTGCTTCAGCAGGTAATAGTGCAAAAAATACTGATTCTACTGCTGCCTATCCTGCAAGCTATAATCTTGAAAACATTATTTCTGTAGCTGCAACAGATAAAAATGATACTCTTGCTTATTTTTCAAATTATGGTTCTATTACTGTAGATTTAGCCGCACCCGGATATGAAATATTGAGTACATATCCAGGCGGCGGATATAATCCTGTTTCAGGAGATATCTTTTTTGATAATGTAGAAAGTGGCACCGGTATCTGGCAAAAAGCATCACCATGGGATATAACAAATGAAAAAGCATATAGCGGAACTTATGCATGGTCAGATAGCCCTAATGGAAACTATAGCAATAATAGAAATAATTCAATTACATCAGGGATAATCGATTTAAGTTCTACTCAAGGAATTGATACTAGAATTGGTTTTTACGGATGGATAATGCTTGAAAAAAATTATGATAACTTATTTATTGATGTTTCTGGTAATAATGGATCAAGCTGGACAACTATTAAAGGTGTTACTGGAGAAAATCCTTCATGGCAATTATATGCTTATCCAATACCTGAGAATGTTAAAACAAATCAATTCAAATTCAGATTTCGCCTGAAGACAGATGCTTCAAATGTAAAGGATGGAGTTTATTTAGATAATATAGGTATTGGAATAGGATCGGGTAGTTCTGCAACCTATGTTTATATGAACGGAACATCAATGGCTTCACCTCATGTATCAGGTGCTGCAACTATGCTTTTAAATTATCTCTGGAATAAACGTCCGCAAACAAGTTATAGTGAAATTAAAAATATAATTCTATCCGGTGTGGATTCCTTACCAGTTTTAAATGACAAAACACTAACCGGAGGAAGATTAAATGTCTATAATTCAATATTAAAAGCAAGTGAATTGCTCATTCCAAATAAACCACCTGTTGCAGAAGCAGGGCAAACCAAATGGGGAAATGAATATATTTCAATTTCTTTTGATGCTTCTTCATCTTTTGATTCTGATGGAATAATAGTCTCTTATTTATGGGATTATGGTGATGGGGGTAGTGGGACAAGTAAAAAAGTTAATCATGTCTATACCTCTCCAGGAACATATACAGCTACTTTAACAGTAACTGATAATGATGGAGATACTGCAATTGATACTGTTCAGGTAAGAGTAAGTGCATACAGCAATAGAGTAAATTGTGGTTATTATAGTTGGTATAAAGATGTAAGCGGACAATGGTGGAGATCAGATCAAAAATATGACAGTTCAAATCCTTATGCATGGGGTTTTAAAAATGGAGCAATGGGCGGGACAACAGATCCAATAGAAAACACTCTTGATGATATATTATATCAGAAATGGAGAAGAAATTTATCATCTTATAATTTTAATGTGCCAAATGGCACATATGCGGTTACATTAAAGTTTGCAGAGTTTTTTTGGACATCAGTCGGCAGAAGAATTTTTGATGTATATTTAGAAGGGAATCTAGTATTGGATAATTATGATATTTATGCAGAAGTAGGGCATGATTATGCTGCACCTGATAAAGTTTATGATGTAATAGTAACTGATGGCAGATTGGATATTGAATTTGGCAGAGTAACATCAGATCCTGTAATTAATGCAATTTATATCAGGAGAAAATAAATATTCAGGAGAAATGATTGATGGCAGAACTAATTAATTGGAAAGAAGCAGTGGTTATTCAAAAAAATATCAGAACAGGTGCAATTCCTGCTGGATTTGAATTTATGATAAGATTTTTAAAGATTAAAAATGTAAATCTGGATACATTTCAGGATGATTTTGATTTTAAGGCTAAAGGTGAAGCAGAAAATAATTTTGAGACAATAGCTCAAGCTATTGAAAAAAAATATCCACAAATAAAAATAAGAACAAAAAATTTTGCCAAAGGTGCTGAAAAAGTTGATTTTATTACAAATTTAATAGAAAAAAATATTCCAAGCATGTTATCTTTAACATTATCATCAAAAAAAAGCTTATGCCATGAAATGCCTGTAATTTATATTGATTATTTTAAAATGAGATTGATCTGGAGAGTTAATCAGATAGAAGAACCAGATTTGTTTAAAGTTGAAAATCAGGAAGTTATAGATCGACATAATAATTGGCTAGGCGGTAAAGATTTAGCATGGGTAGAATTATAAATTATCAACTATTTTCTTGACAATATTTTTTTTTGGATTAAACTTATTAATATAATGTATAAAATTATGTTTTAATCTTTATATAAGAGAAAGGAAGGTCTATGAGCAACGATAGTAATCATAAATTAAATCCAATGGAGTTTGAAGAAGTAAAGGATGCAGTAATGGTCCCTTCTACTTTTGATCCTAAAAAAAAGGAGAAGGGGAAAATCACTTTTACTTTAACAGCTCCTGGAATGGTAAGAGTTTTTGTTAGACCAAAAGAAAGACGATTTATATTATTACGAACAATAATTAATTGGGAAGATAAAAAACCCGGTACTTATGAAGTATTCTGGGATGGTTATGATGCTAATGGAAATTTATTAGATCCTGGCAAATACCGCATTTCAATTCAGGCTCAACCATTACGTCATTCAGTTGATGATAAGGAATTACCATGGGATCCAGATCCGCATTTAAAGGAAGAAAATATACTTTATTTTCCTGCAAAAGATAAAAGAGTTCATGCACATTGTGTTCATGATAAAGATAAATGCATTGAGTTAAAAGTAAAAATTACTTCTCCTGCAAATGGTGCAACAATAAAAGGAAAAGTAAAAGTTGTCAGAGAAATCAGTGAACAAACAAGAGGTTATGGAAAAGTTAGAGGCCATTCAGCCAGATTTTATATTGATTATATGTTATTACAGGAGAATAAAGAAGAAAGAGGAACCTTAGCAGAATGGACATGGGATACATCTGATATTCCACCTGGGAAACATATTTTAACTGCAACTTGTTGTGATCATTCAGACCATATGGGATCTGATAGTATAATTGTTAATGTGGTAAAATGAAGAACCCTGTGGCACAGGGTATCTTCTGTCTCTGATAGGAATTATTTATTATTTATTTTATGCCAATTACTTGGCACTTCCAGATAAATCGTTTATAAGTGTTTTGATTAAGTTTAATGTTTGATTTAAGACCGGATAAAATAGATTTAATTATTTTAATAATTTAAGGGTATTTTATCCGAGAAAAAAATGAAAGGGGGGAATAACGAATGGAAGAATTGAAAAGCGTATTAGCATATTGGGATGCTCACAAAAGCGAATTTGATGCAAAATTAGTAGAAAGACAGGAAACCGGTTGCTGCGTATATGAAGGTGCAGAAGGCAGTGATTGCATGAAATAATTTATCCCAATAAGGAAACTAACCACAGGGAATGCATTATGTGTGTTCTCTGTGGTTTTTTATTTATAGATTATGATTTTTTATTATGGAGATGGTATGAAAGATTGAGGTTGAGGTTAAGGTTGAGGAAAGATATAAATCATTATATTGATTTTTGGTTTTATCTTTTCCTTAACCTAACCCTTAGCCTTAACCTGATTTATCATAGGAGATATTATGGTTAGTAAAATTAATAGTATTTTAAATAATTTAGATATAAAAGAAACCTATTTTCAATTTTTTGATGTAACAGTCGTAATAAAGAGTAATAGTAAAAATATTTTATCTCAGGTTGAAGATATGTATAATTTTTTTAAAAAAGATAAAATATCGGTACCTTCATTAGAATTTATTGTTTTAGCAAAAAATGAAGATTTATCTGAAATAAAAAATATTAAAATGTATGTAATTACTCCTGATACATTTGATGGATGGAGACAAGCTTTCAAAGCATGGTGTAATAATGTTAGAGCTGAAAAAATATTACATGAGTTTAAAAAAGGGCCTTCTTTTTTAAAAGTAAAATCACCAGAAAGAAAAGTTTACCAGATTAAACTTCTCAATGTAGCTGGCTGGCTTCAGCATATACATTATTTTTTACAACTTTATGTTTTTGGCAGTTTAAAACAATTTTATAGACTGCATGGAGGTGGGCTTGAATGGAAAAATAAAGGAATAATATTAACAGGCTCTTCTGGAAGCGGAAAATCAATACTTACATATGCATTGGTTTTAGCTGGGTTTCGTTTTTTTACTGATGAGACAGTTTTGATTAATCCATCAACTAATCAAATGCTGCCATTCCCTATTTGTCCTTCTTTTGCTGAAGATGGAAAAAATGTTTTTGATGAGATATTTAAAAGCTATTTTTCTGAAAAAAAATATAAATATTTAAGAACAAGAAAATATTTTTTAACTATCCCAATTGAAAATGTTGGTGATAATAATAAGCCAGTCACTCCTAATTTTTTAATATTTCCAAAATATAAACCGGATCAGAAACCGGAAATAAAAGAAATATCTTCTATGCAAGCACAGGAAAAATTATTGCAGGAAAAAGGAATTCGTTCCCCGCTTATATTTGAAGATCAAATGGCAGAGGGGAAGAAATTTGCTGAAAATTTTACTCGTAATGTGCGCTGTTATGAGCTGATTTCTAATGATCTGGATAAAACAATTGCATTGGTTAAGAGTTTATTTTAAACTGTTCTAATCCTTTGGCATATTTTAAATGTCGAGCTAATTTAATATTTTCTATATTTTTAATTTCTGCACTTAAAAAATCAGTATTATAAATGTTAGCACCTTCAAAGTTAACTTTTTCAATTTTAGCACCATTAAAATTTATTGAAGCTAAAGTAGCCCCTTTAAAGTTAACATTATATAAATCCGAATTGCTAAAATTTGCACCTGCCAAATCTGCTTTGCTTAAATCGGTATTATTAATTTTTGAACTGCTGAAGTCTGCTAAATTTAATCTGCATTCACTAAGATTTGAATTTTCGATAAAGGTTTTACTCAAATTTGATCCGCTTAAACAAGCATTTCTGCAATCTGCAAAACTTAAATTAGCCTCAATTAAATCTGCTCCGCCTATATTTGTTTTTGTCAGATTAGCTCCAGTTAAATCAACTTTATTTAAATTTGCTCTGCTTAAATATGCATTTTTTAAATTAGCTTTACGCATTTTAGCATTTTCTAAATTACTCCAGTTTAAATTTGAACAAAATAAATTTGTTTCTTCTAAATTAGCATTTGTAAAATTTGTATTTGTTAGATCAAGATTACTCAAATCCATCCCGCTTAAATCCTTATTACTAAAATCTCTATCTGTGTTTAAAATTGATTTTACTTGATCAATTGTAATTTTTTTATTCATAACTAAAATTCTCCTTTATTAGTAATGTGTTAAACTACCATCTCTTTTTGCTTTATTTACTGCATAACTAAAGATAAAAATGCTAATTGGCAGCATTATTGCGCAGAATATTAAAAGCGCGAAAATATCACCTGATAATTCCTTAATACTATATCCCTGCAAAATAGCATGTCTGAATGCGTTGAGAGAATAAGTTATAGGCAATATAAAAGAAATTTTTTGTGCCCATCCTGGTAGAATTGTAACTGGAAAATATACTCCTCCTAATAAACTGGATGCGCTATCAAATAGAAATGTTAAAGGATCGCCTTGTTTTAGTACCATAATAAATCCAGCTGATAATATTCCAAGACTGCTAAATGCAATAATTGTTAAAATTAGAATAATTAATGCGCCAAAAATATTAGCTTTGCTTAAGTCTACTTTGAATAAAACAGAACCTATAAGCAAGTAAGTTATTACTCTAATTGAAGTAAATATAAAACTCCATAATGAAGATGAAATAATAATTGTGGGAATGCTGGTTGGTGTTATTATTATTGCTTCTAATGTCCCCATCATTTGTTCATTTCGGACACTATTTGAAAAACTCTGCAATCCAACTCTCAAATAACTGGAAAACGCTATTCCAATTAGAACAAAAGAAAAATAATCTCCGCCATAACCTTTTAAAAAAGGAACAATCGTTTTCCCTAATAATTTGGATAGAAAGTAAAACATAATTATAGAGAAAAATATTCCGAATAAATTCATATAAAAAGCAAATCTATAGCTCGAAATAGTTAAATAATCTCTTTTAATAAAAGCTAATACTTTATGATAATTAAACATTTTTACTCCGATGAAGAACCTCGCAGCAAGCTGCGAGGTATCTTCTGTCTCTGATAGGAATTATTTATCTGGGAGTGCCAAAGGCACTAATTATAATAATTATTTACCTTTCAGAGACTTTATTTATATTTGTGCCATTCTTGGCACTTCCAGATAAGAAAATTATTTTTTTATTGTTATTTTTTTGAAAATTTCTTCTAAAGATGATTCCTGAGAAAAGCAATCTTTTATTTCAATACCTTTATTAACCAGATGAGTAAGAATTCCTCCCAGTACAGGTTTATCTGCAATTGTTTCAATAACAAAACAATCATGTCTATTTTTATTTTGTTCTTTTTTTATCTCTATAACTCCATCAATTTTATTGATTATCTCAAATAAATTGGCAGGATAATTATTTAGTTCTAAATGTATTTGTTTGGTTTTTATTAATGTATTTCTTAATTCTTCAAGAGTTCCAAATGCTTTAATTTTTCCACGATCAATTATTGCTATTTTGTCACATATTTTTTCTGCTTCATGCAGATGATGTGTAGTTAATAAAACTGTTCTTTTATCCTCACCAATTAGTTTGTTTTTTATAAAACTCCGTAAAATATCTGCAGTTTCAACATCAAGACCTTTAGTCGGTTCATCCATAAGAATAATTTTTGCATTATTTATTAATCCACGAGCAATAGCCATTTTTTGTTTAGTACCTGTTGAATAATCCTTAAACCTATTATCAGCAATCTCATTAAGTTCTAAAAGCTTCAGCATCTCATCTATTCTTTTTCTAATCTCATTTTTAGGTATATTATATAATGCAGCAAAAAATTCTAGATTTTGTCTTCCTGTGAGTCTCCAAAAAAAACTTCTTTCATCGCTGGTCACCAACCCTATTATGTTTCTAACCTGATATTGATCCTTAACAACATCATAACCATTCAAATAGGCAGTACCTGAAGTCGGAAGAACTGTTGTGCAAAGAATTCTAATTAAAGTGGTTTTGCCGGCACCATTTGGGCCCAAAAAACCAAATAATTCACCTTCATTAATTTGAAAAGATATATCTTCAATAGCTGTTGTGGTTTCATCTGTAAATGGATGAAGTATTAAGTTTTTTAAGGATTTAATTTTTGGATATTGTTTGCTTATAGAAACAACTTCAATTGCAAAGGACATAAATTTTAGTTTAAGGGGCTGTGACGAAATAACTTACACATTCAGGCGCTCAGATTCTGGGCAGATTTGGCTGATCCGATTGAGCAAAATCTGAGGCGTAGCATATAGCTACGTTGAGGATTTTGCGATTGAGGATCGGACAAAGATGCCCTGAAGATGAGATGCATCAATGTGTAAGTTATTTCGTCACAGCCCCTAACCTTCCGTATAATTTAATTATTTGATTATAACATATTTTATATTTATTTTTAAGAAGATTATTAGTATAATGAAATTAGACCAAAACAAAAAAGGATAACTAATGAATATAGCATATTTTGATATTTTAAGCGGTGTTAGCGGGAATATGATTTTGGGAGCATTAATTGACGCTGGTGTAAGTATTGATTATTTAAAAACAGAATTATTAAAATTAGATATTGCTTCTTATGAAATTGTAGTTAGTAAAGAATTAAAACATAAAATAAGCGGGACATTATTAACTGTAAAAATTGATGATTCAAAACAGCCAAATAGAAATTTTATATCTATAGAGGAACTTATTAGTAAAAGCAGTTTATCCGACAGAATTAAAAATAAAAGTATCTCTATATTTAAAAAAATAGCTGAAGCAGAAGCAAAGATACATAATATACCGGAAAATAGGGTACATTTTCATGAAGTTGGTGCTGTTGATGCAATAGTTGATATTGTTGGAACAGTCATTTGTATGGATTATTTAAAATTGGACAGAATTTATTCTTCTCCTCCTGTATTGGGAACAGGAGGATGGATTAATTCATCACATGGTAAACTCCCAAATCCTGCTCCGGCAGTATTAGAGTTACTTAAAAATATACCCTGCAGGAATTTTGATTTAAAAGAAGAACTCACCACTCCAACAGGAGCTTCAATTTTAGCTTTAGTTGTTGATGAATTCTGTTCGCCGCCTGAGATGTTTATTCAAAAAGTAGGTTATGGTGCAGGTTCAAAAAATTTCGATGAAATTCCAAATTTTCTTCGTATTATCATTGGAGAGGCTAAAACTGAACTTGCTGATACAGATTATATATCAGTAATTGAAACAAATATAGATAACATGAACCCTGAACATTATGACTGGTTGATAGATGAGGTTTTAAAGAAGGGGGCATTGGATATTTTTCTTACTCCGATAATAATGAAAAAGAGCCGTGCTGCAGTATGTATTACAATATTGACGGATCCCTGCGTAGAAAAAAAAATTACAGAGTTCATGTTGAAATATACTCCAACTTTTGGAGTTAGAATTTCATCCATGCGGAGAGAAAAACTTATACGTAAAATGGATAAAATTGAAACAAAATATGGGCTGATAGGGATAAAATCCGGTTATTTGGACGGTAAAGTAATTAAAGTAAGTCTTGAATATGAAGATATAAAAAAAATTGCAATAGAACTTGAAATTTCACCTCAAGAAATTATAAATGAAGTAAATAAACTTATAAAGTTTATCTAAAATATTCATAATATTTGTATATTGTGATTTATAACCTCAATCTCACTATTTTCTTCAAAAATAGTTATAATATTATTAAAAACACTATGGATTAATTTTGTGTCTGTTGAAATTATGACTATACCAAAAACACATCGCTGCCATTTATCATGCGCATCAATTTCTGCGATTGAAACATTAAATTTATTTTTTATACGATCTTTAATAGATAAAAGCACCCTTCGCTTCTCTTTAAGAGAAGCACTATTGGGGATTAAAATTTCTATAGTTAGTAAGCCTATAATCATATTTTTTTATTAGTAAGCCCTAAATATCAAAAAAGATTTTAAATCGATATCCTTCATTTTTTATGTAATTAATTTCAAGTCCGTGATAAGTAGCGGCTTTAATTAGGGTTTCATATTAATGAATAAAGATATACAGTAATGGTAATTATTTCATCACTGCCTAATTTTAAAGCTTCGCCTTCCATATATTTGATAATACAATAATTTATACGCTGTTCAAGATTTATTATTTTACCAACTTTTTGAAAATATTTAGGATAAAGAAAAGCTTTTTTCTTAAGAGGATTTTGATTTTCATTATGACAACTTGAGCAGCTCTTTCCGCTATTCCCCAGACGAACATCATTAAAAAATTTTTTCCCCTGTTCTGTTGCGTCTTCTATAATTACTGCTTCATCAACAAATTCATCGTCTTTAATTCCCCTGACTTCCGAAAGATAACTAATAATTTTTTTCATTTCATCTTGAGCTAAAAATTTCATTTTTTCTACCATACCGGAAACTGTTTTATACCAATCTTCAGGGCTTTTATTTTTACTAAGGGGTAGACGCAGCGGGTGACACCCCTGACATTTTTTTTCAAATAAAGTTTTATCTTCTTCTTTGAAGGCATATAGAGTTTTAAATTGAAAAAATATAATAAAACACACTATTAATGGATTTAACATTTTTTTGGTTTTATACTTTTTATTTTGCATTTTTGATAAAATCACTCCCATTATGAAAAAATATCAAATTTATGAAAAAAAGAATGGGGGAACATAATTTTTATCTGGAAGTGCCAATGAATTGGCACAAATTAAAAATGATCTTCCTATCAGAGAAGATACCCTGTTGTTTTTGCCGCAGGGTTCTTCATTTACTAATCCTGAATACAATTAATATTTGAATTATAAACAAAAAATATTTTTTTGTCAAAGTAAAGATTAAAGTATATAATAAATTATATTAACATAAAAATGAAAGGAGAAATAAATTGCCTAAAAAAAATTATTATCGAGATACTGCTTTAAAAAAAAGACAGGAATTAAGCATAGAAGATATTTCAGAAAAAAGTAAATTAATTTATAAAAATTTCATTTTAATGCCAGAATTAAAAAATTCTCTAAATATTTTATGCTATTTATCATCAAAAGAAAAAAAAGAGGTTTATACGGATTTAATTATTTTATGGTTATTTAAGCAAAAAAAGAATGTTTATATTCCGGGTACAAATTGGGGCAAAAAGGAAATTAAAATTTATTCGTTGGATGAATTTCCTTTCCAATCAAATAAATTTATTAAAAAATTTGATATTTATGAACCAATAACTAAATTTTTCAAAGAGAATTCTGGTGAGAATCTGGATATAATAATTTTACCGGGATCAGCAGGAGATAATAAAGGTATTCGTTATGGATATGGGCAAGGATTTTTTGACAGATTATTATCTTCTCTAAGAAAAACTAATAAAAAATTTATCACCATACTTTTGCTTTTTGATTGTCAAATGTTTTCTGCACTGCCAAAAGAAAAACACGATTTCCCTGTTGATATAATTATCACAGAAAAAGAGATTATTTATTCGCAAAATTAGGCACAAAGGTACAAAGCAGCAAAGGCACAAAGTTTAAAAAGAAAACCAAAAAACTCTATGCCTCTATGTTTTGGAACTGTTTTTACTTTGTGCCTTTGTGCCTCTGTCACTTTGTAGCTTAAGTCGCTGCCGAAGACAGCCTAATTTATGTAGTTTGTCAGTAATTCTATTTTGTAAAAAGAGATACTATAACAGGATGAAATTTAACAAATAATGGTGCAAATACCAGAGAAACAACGGTTATTAATTTCATAAAAATATTCATTGAAGGTCCTGCTGTATCTTTAAAAGGATCACCGACTGTGTCACCAACTACTGCTGCAGCATGAGTTGGAGTTTTTTTACCGCCGAGATTTCCTGCTTCAATATATTTTTTTGCATTATCCCATGCACCGCCAGCATTTGCCATCATAATTGCCAGGAGTACACCTGTAACCGTAGTGCCTGCTATCATCCCGCCTAATGCTTCAGGTCCAAAAATAAATCCTACAACTAACGGCGCGATAACTGCCATTGAACCGGGAACTATCATTTCTTTAAGGGCAGCAGATGTGGCAATATCAACGCACCTTGCTGTATCAGCTTTCGCTTTACCTTCCATTAGTCCTTTGATTTCTCTAAATTGACGCCGTACTTCCTCAACCATTTTAAATGCAGCTCTTCCAACAGCCTTCATGCAGATAGCACCTAAGACAAATGGTAAAAGTCCGCCAATAAGCAATCCAGAAACAACTGTAGCTTTTGTTAAATCAACGACAAAAGGTGTCCCCATTGTTTTTTGTATAGTTTCAGTATAAGCACTAAAAAGTCCGATTGCAGTTAATGCGGCAGAACCTATTGCAAAACCTTTACCAATTGCTGCTGTTGTATTACCAAGAGAATCTAATGTATCTGTAACTTTTCTTACTTCAGGACCTGCTCCGGACATTTCCGCAATACCACCGGCATTGTCAGCAATTGGTCCATAAGCATCAACTGATACTACAATTCCTGTCGTAGCTAACATACCAACTCCAGCGATCGCCATACCATAAAGACCACCAGTAGAATAAGAGATTAAAATCGCAATACAAATACTAATAATTGGTAATGCTGTACTCTGCATGCCTGCCGCAAGACCAGCAATAATATTTGTTGCTGCACCTGTCTTGCATGATTCAGCAATCTGTTCAACAGTTTTACCTGAAGTGTATATTTCAGAAAAGCGGCCGATTAAAATACCGGCAATAACACCGGATAATATTCCCCAGAAAATATTGATATCTCCTACAAATTGCATTGTTAGAAAATACGCTGCAACAATTAAAATCCCGGCAGCTGACCATGTTCCATAACGTAATGCTTCTGCTGGTTTATCACCGAAAAGCTTAACGGTTATGCTACCTAACGCAGATGCTAATGTTCCAGCCGCAACAATTAAAAGTGGCAGCAGCATCCAGTTATCAGGATTTGGTTTTATTGCACCGATTGCTATTGTTGCCACAACTGATGCGACATAAGATTCGAATAAATCTGCGCCCATTCCGGCTACATCACCAACATTATCACCAACATTGTCAGCTATAACAGCAGGATTGCGCGGATCATCTTCTGGAATACCAGCTTCCACTTTACCAACAAGATCAGCGCCAACATCAGCAGATTTAGTATAAATTCCACCACCGACTCTTGCAAATAAAGCAATTGAACTTGCTCCCAGAGAAAAACTACTTAAAACATTAGGATCTTTATTGAAAAGATAATAAAATAAAGCCATTCCTATTAATCCAATACTGGCAACAGACATACCCATTATTGATCCACCGCTAAATGCAATTGCCAACGCTTCATTTTGTCCTTTTTTTGCTGCTTCAGTTGTTCTAACATTTGCTTTTGTAGCTGCCTGCATACCAATAATTCCGGTTATTACTGAACATAATCCTCCGGATATAAATGCAATCGCAGAATTTATTCCAATTGAAATAAAAAGAACAGCACCTACTATTACAATAAATACAGCTAATGTGGTGTATTCTCTTTTCAGAAATGCCATAGCTCCGGTATGAATAGCTTCAGCAATCTCTTTCATTTTTTCATTACCATCGGGTTTTTTAATCAGTTGTAAATAAGTTATAGCCACAAGTACAAGTCCTAATACTCCAGTCAGCATTACTACCAAGCTTAAATCCATAAATTTTCCTCCTTGAGTTTTAAATATTTACAATAATATTAATACTTCTTTTTTATGTCAAGCATTTTTTATCTGGATAATGCAGAGATGCAAAATTTTGCGTCTCTGCTAAAATTTAACTCCCAATTTAAATCCAAATTGATGAAAATAAGTATTGTAATTTATTCCAGCAGTAAAATTCTCATTTTCCCATTCTGGTTCAACTTCAAAATAGAAATGAACATCTAAATCATTTCGTCCTATATTTTGTGCTCCATCTTTATAAAGATGGACACGATCTTCAAATACAAATCCAAGTCCTAATACCAATCCTGATGAACCATAAAAATTATTTGATTTTTCAAATATGTCTTTATCCTTGCAACCTAGTGAGAAAGAGTTTTTTGTTTTTTCATCTATATAAGATGCATTTGGATAATTTAAAACAGGATTTTTATTTTCTTTATAATCAGGAATATCATCTTTTGTCGGAAAATATTTTAAACTAATCATTGAAAAACTTTTGCTTTTCATTTCTCTGATTGGTTTTCCATCTTTAAAAAAATTTATATTTGAACTTTTCCCATTAAAAACCACATTAAATTCAATACCTGATCTGGATGCAAATATCGGACTAATTTCAAAACGTTTAAATTCAGTCAATGGTGAAATATCAATTTTTATGTTATTAAAGTCAGGACCTCTTTCGCAGCAAGATGAGGAATCAAATTTAACATCGACATTTACATTAATTTTTATACCTTTTTTTTGTAAATTTGGATTTTGTTTTTCATCAGCCATTATAGAAATTGAAAATATAAATATCGAAACAATAATAATTATCAGAAGCGTTGTTTTTTTCATTATTTTCTCCTTTTTAGAAATTTCATAATTCAACCGCATATCCATTACAAACCATATAGTTATTCTCTATTCTAAAACTTTTTTGCTTTGTATAAAATCCGGGTTCAAAAGCAAAAACCATATTATCAGCAAATTTTTTTTGCTTTACATTATATTTTTTATCTCCTGATACTATTGAAGGATAAATATCATGTATATCAAGTCCAACACCATGTCCATATCCATGTTTTTGGAATGAATGGACTTTATATTTTTTAGCTATCGCATCCATAATATTTCCGAGTTCATAAGGAAATAAATCGGAAATTTTCAAAGATAAAAGCTTTTGCACCATTTCCTGATTAACCTGAAAAAATTTTTCATCTTCAATATTGCCATCTATTTTATATGTACGAGTAATGTCTGAAGTATAGCAATGATAGTATAATCCTAAGTCTAAAATTAATAAATCATTTTTTTTAAGCGCCCGTTTTGTAAAACGAACTGGATGCGGATCGCTTGCTCTTTTACCTGATGCAATAATAGGTTTAAAAGAAAATCCAAGTTCATTTTTTATAACTAATAAATTAATTTTTTCCATTATCTCATCTTCTCTTATCCCGGATTTTATATTGAGTTCAATCTCTTTTAAAATATCTTTTGTTAAATGCACAGTTTTTTTAATTAATTCAATTTCTTCAGGTGTTTTAATAACTCTTAATTCAAATAGAATTTCTTCAGCTGAAATAAGTTTATACTCGTTTTTTAATTTCTGAAAAAATCCATATGTTAAAATATCAAGCGAAGAGTATTTTTTTGATATTTCTACATATATTTCAGTTTTTGAAGGTAATATTTTTTTTAAAGTGGATAGTAAACCAGAGGAACGGCTGTAAGTATAAATTTTTATATTTTTACCAAAACAGCTAAGCATTGCTGTTTCTATAGGCGATATAATTATATAAATTTTTCCATTAGGCAATAACACAAGCACAGATGGAGCAGTATGATCTTCAATCAGAGTAAACATTTTATAATTTTTATTTTGACCGTCTAGATTAAAAATAACAAGAGGTCTATTTATTAATTCTAGAGTCTTATAGATTTTTGATTGAAAAATTTTTAGGATTTTGGATGAAGAAATCATAGTTATCTAGTGAATTTAAAAAAATATTCCTATTAGAGTGAGAAGATATCCTGCATCTCTGCTTGCAGAGTACTTCATAAAAAAGTTTGCAAAAATTTAAGATTAAAACCTTGAATACGGTTATTTCTGCGATCTATTACATAAAACCTTCCTTTAAAATCAAAAAAACTTCTGCCGGGAGAATTGAATTCTCCATCTCCATCCCCTGAATGACCAAAAGTTGCCAGAAAATTTCCATCTTTATCAAAAATTTGTATACGATTGTTAAGTGTATCACTTACAAAAATTTTGCCATCATTATCAACTGAAATCCCCTCAGGATGATTAAATTCTCCACTTTTAGAGCCTGCTCTGCCAAATTTTTTCAGAAAATTACCTCGTTTATCAAAAATTTGGATTCTTGAATTATTCGTATCAACTACATATAAAAGTGATTCATTATTTGAAAGAGCAATAGCAGTTGGGAGTGAAAATTCACCGTCTTTGTTGCCTGAACTACCGATTTTAAATTTGAATTTACCATTAATTATTTGTATCCGATCATTTTGAGAATCAGCAATATAGATATTGTTTTCCGTATCAATTGTAATATCTAAAGGCATGTTGAATTGCCCTTCTCTGTTCCCGGTTCCACCAAATTTAGCTAAAAATTTGCCTTCAGGATCATATACATAAATGATATTTTTACCTAAATCAGTAATATAAACCCGGTTTTTATAATCTATTGCAATACTCCATGGTAAAGATAAATTTTGTCCGCCAAAACCTTCATTCCCAAAATTTGATATATAATTACCCTGCATATCATATATTTTTATAATATTATTTAAGGAGTCTACAATATATATATTTCCATTTTGACCGATAGAGAAAGATGTTGGATTATTTAATCCTTCAGAACCAACTTTTCCATAAAAATTCAATATTAATTTCTCTCCCCATAATTTATCACTAATAAATTTAGATTTGGATTGCCCTATATTCTTATATTCAAAAGCATAAAGAGAGGTTCCTTCTTTCATTTTCTGGTCCGATTTTAAAGCGAGCAAATTTTCAATTTCATTTCGAATGCTTTTTTCTGCAAAATCCGGAGAGTAACCTGGAAGCAGATATTTTGCAATTTTATTTTTATCAACTAAAATTGTACTCGGGATTGCTGACACACCAAATTTATTATATATTTTTAAGCCCTGGTCTATTAATATAGGAAAAGATATTTTATTCTTTTTTAAAACCTCTTTCATTTTTATTGTTTCTTCTTGCGTTAGATTTTCATCCCCCCATGGACAATATAATCCAACTATTTCAAGTCCGTAAACCTGATACCAGCTATAAATTTTCTGTAATAAAATCATTTCCTCTTCAGAATAATTACGGAGAGAATCGTCTTCAGGTACTTTCCAGAAAAAAAGTATAATTAATTTATTATTTTTAATACTAAAATAACTATTAAATTCTACAGGAGTATTATTAATATCATTTACTGTAAAATCATAGATTGTATATCCTTCTTTAAAACGGCTAAAACAGTTAGATTGTATTACATTAAAAAAAAGTGCAGTTAAAAAAATAAAGAATAAAAAATAATATTTTATCGTTCTCTTCATAATTAACTCCAATGGGTTAAATATTTACTAATAAAGTCCCCATTCTGCTCCATCGTATCCCTTTTATCCAATCTATTATTAAAAGTGGATTCCAGTTTAATGTTTCACTGTTTGAAAAATAAGTTACCAGTGCTTTCCCTAAAACATTTTCAACTGGTACAAATCCCCAGAATCTGCTGTCAGCACTATTATCACGATTATCTCCAAGAACAAAATAATTATTTTCTGGAACTAAAACCGGACCGTAATTTCCATAAAGACTCTGCATTTTTCGATGAATAATTGTATGCTTATTATTATCTACATATTCATTATAAGATAAAAACATATTGTCAAAATATGGATTAGGGTCAATTTTTATTTTTTGATTATTAATATAAAGTATCTGGTCTTTTATTTCAATAATATCTCCCGGTATACCAATAACTCTTTTTACAAATATTTTAGATGTGTCCTGAGGATATATAAATGTAATTATATCACTTCTTTGCGGAGTGGCAAAATTCGCAATAGAAATAGACGGATAATAAACAGTATTTTCATCCCAAAATCTATTTATTAATTTAACCATATTTTTAGGATTTGGTAAACGTACACCATATCTTAATTTATTAACCAATATATAATCCCCTGCCAAAAGAGTAGGAGTCATTGATCCTGAAAAAATATAATTGGCTTCAACTACAGTGGACCTTAACATTAAAGCTATTATTAAAGCAAAAATAATTGACTTCAAAAATTCTATAAATTCTTTACCTTTTTCATTTTTAAACCAATCTAACACTGATTTACTCATTATTCCTCCATTTATAATTGAAAATAGATATTCAGAAGTCAGAAACAAAAAATCAAATGCATGAAAAAATCAATAATCCGGGTCATATCTGCTGATTTTTTAAATAAAGAACCCTGTGGCAGCCACAGGGTTCTTCTGTCTCTGATAGGAATATTCTATCCGGGAAGTGCCAATGAATTGGCACAAATATAATAATATTATTCCTATCAGAGAAGATGCCCTGCTGTTCTACCGCAGGGTAGATTCATTATTTATATTGTGCCAATTCATTGGCACTTTCAGATAAAAATTCTATACTGATATTAGAAAATTGTCAAATGAAAAATCTATAGATAATTATTTACTACTAATGAAGGATATACATTTATGAAAAAAATAAAATTATTATTTTTTATAATCCTGTATTTATTTTTAACTATTTACAGCAAAAACATTTCCCCTTCGGAAAAACAACTTAACTCTTTCCATAATGAAAACTATTTTAATAATGAATATTTCTTCCCCAGTACAACAGCTTTTGATGGATTCGAGGTTCTAAACATAAATAACAAATTTTATATTGCTTTGACAAGTGGTATTGGTGGATTTGATAGCGCTAAAAATGAATTTAATGTTTATACAATTCCAAATATTGATCCCATTATAAAAATAAAATATATCGGAAAGAAAATATAATAAAACCAATTGAATATACTGAAACTCCAACTGAATTTATTCCTATTCTTGCACTTTTTGAAAACAATATTTTGTTGGTAACAAATAATGGATTATGTATATTAAATTTAGATGAAAATAGAATAATTAATATCCCAGATTCAGAAGAATCAATTTCCATATTTCGTTATTCATATTTTTATAAAGAATTTATTATTGATGGAAATACTATTTACATCCTTGTTAATTTTCCAAGTGAAGCAGGGGATACTTATATGAGGATATCGAAAATAATAAATATAAAATTAATTTAAATTTTATGGGATTGAAAATCAAGAAAAAATAAAGAACCTTATGGCAAAGGCTGCTCGCATATCTTCTTTTAACTATCGAGTATCTATATTTGTGCTTCAAGCACTCAATTGAAAAATTTCTCTTGACAACAAAAAAAACTTGTGATAAATATTTTTACTTGAAATTCATATTTGGAGAAATTATAATAAATGATAAATTTTAATTTTAAATAGTTTATGACCCCTCTGGGTATAATTTAGAAATACTTCAAAAATAACCCAAAAATGTTCCCGTTTATCCTAAATTTGAAAAATAAAATGAGGTGATTGGTATGATACATATTGATGAATTAACAAAAAATTATGATGATGTATGCGCAATTGATAAAATTAGTTTTGAGATTAAGAAGGGTGAAATTTTAGGTCTTTTAGGACCAAATGGAGCAGGTAAGTCCACAACCTTAAGAATACTTACATGCTATATGCTGCCAACATCAGGAAATGTTACAGTAAAAGATATGAATATTTATGATAATTCTCTTGAAATAAAAAAAATGGTTGGATACCTGCCTGAATCAGCTCCATTATATCAGGATATGCTTGTATATGATTATTTAAAATTCGTTGCCTGTGTCCGTGAAGTAGATAGCAGCAGCAAAGAAAAGCGGATTAAAGAACTTGCTGATCTATGCGCAATAAATGAAGTTATGCATAAATCTATATTAGAGCTTTCAAAAGGATATAGACAGCGGGTTGGACTTGCACATGCCATGATGAATGATCCTGAAATACTTGTGCTTGATGAACCAACATCCGGGCTGGATCCAAATCAGATTATTGAAATTCGCGATATAATAAGAGAGATTGGCAAGAAAAAAACAATTATTTTATCAACTCATATTCTGAGTGAAGCTGAAGCAACCTGCGACAGGATTGTTATTATTAATAAAGGAAAGATAGTTGCTGATGGTTCAACAGAAGAGCTTAAAAAGAAATCAGGAAGTGATTTACTGATAAATATTTCATTAATGAACGCTGACTTTGAAGAAATAAAAAAATCTTTAAATCCAATTCGCGAAATTAAAGATGTTGTTCTGAAAAATACAAAAAACAGAATAACTGATTTTTATATATCGGTTAAGGGTGAGAATGATATACGTCCAGAAATATATGGAAAAATCAAAGAAAATAATTGGATACTTCTGGAATTCCATACTGAATCAAGAACACTCGAAACAATTTTCAGAGAATTAACCAAGGAGAATTAATATGAGAAATATTGCTAATATATATTATAGAGAATTTAAAAGTTATTTTATTTCACCGATTGCTTATATCGTTATATCAATTTTTTTAGTAATAACAGGATGGTTTTTCTTTTCGCCGTTTTTTTTATATAATCAGGCTGAGTTAAGAGACTTCTTTGGTCTTCTGCCAATAACATTTTCTTTTATAATACCTGCGATTACAATGAAGCTTTTTTCAGAAGAATTCAATACTGGTTCATATGAGCTTTTGTTTTCAATGCCTGTTACTGAATTTGATATTATATTAGGCAAGTTTTTAGCAGCATTAGTTTTTATAATAACTATGCTCTTACCAACAATATCTTATGGAATATTTATTTCCTTTTTAGGAGAACTTGATTGGGGTCCCGTAATCGGTGGTTATATTGGCGCAATATTGCTTGGCGCATCTTTTGCCGCAATTGGCCTTTTGTCTTCATCATTAACAAGAAATCAGGTAATAGCTTTTATTATTGGAATGACATTTTGTATAATTCTTACTCTTATAGACAAAATGCTTTTTTTTATGCCGGAAAAAGTTATTAGCATTCTTCAATATTTAGGAGCGGATTTCCATTTTCAGAACATATCAAGAGGAATTCTTGATTCAAGAGATATAATTTATTTTTTAAGTATTAGTTTTATTATGCTTTATGCTACCAGACTTATTATACAGAAAAAGAGATAGGAGTTAAAATATGAAAAATCATTCTGGATTAAATAATTATATTAAATTTTTGTTATATTTAGTAGTTATTGTTTTAATTAATTTAGTAAGCACTACTCAGTTTTTTCGTTTTGATTTAACTAAAAATAAATCTTTTTCTTTATCCGAAGAAAGTAAAAAATCTGTATCTACTCTTTCTGAGCCATTAACAATAAAAATATTTTTCACGAATAAACTTCCAGCACCATATAATAATATTGAAAGATATTTACATGATTTATTGGAAGAATATTCCATTGCAAGCAATAAATATTTTAATTATGAATTTTATGATGTATCAAGCGAGAAAGATGAAAAAGTTAAGCAGAATCAGGAACTGGCAGCAAATTTCGGGATTAATCCTGTACAGGTACAGAATATCGAACAGGATGAAGTGAAATTTTTAAAAGCATATATGGGTATGGTACTTATTCATGGTGATCTTGTTGAAGCAATCCCGACAGTTACATCAACAGAAGGGCTTGAATTTAAAATCACTTCCACTATTAGAAAAATGAATAATAAAATCAGCGCATTATTAAATCTTAAAGAAAAAATTGAAATTAAACTATTTTTATCATCTTCTCTTAAATTAGTTGGCCCATATATGAATTTACCTGGACTTATGGATATCCCTTCAAAAGTGGAAGAAGCAGTAAATAAATTAAATAAGAAAAATTATGACAGATTGAAATTTACCTATATAGACCCATCCCAGATACCTGATAGTGAAAAAGATGCTGAAAAATATAGTGTAGTATCTTTGCAATGGAATGGTTTTACTGACCGAAAAGGAGAAAAGATACAGGGTGATAAAGGATATATTGACCTTATAGTAAGCCTTGGTGAGAAATTCGAAAAGGTACAAATTTTAAAAGTCATCAGACTGCCGATTTTTGGAACACAATACCAGCTTGCAGATGTGAATGCTATAGAAAAAAATATAAATGAAATTGTTGAAAATATAGTAAATACGAATGAGGAAATAGGGTATCTTGCCGATCATGAAACACTTTCAAATAGTAATAAAAAACTACAAATGTTCGGACAGCAGGATACAGATACAATCTCAAATTTCAATGAAATAGTAAGAGATGGTTATTCACAAAAATACATTAATTTAAGCAAAGAAGATATTCCCGAAGGAATACCAACCTTAATAATTGCAGGTCCAAAAACAGGATTTTCCGATTATGAGCTTTATCAGATTGATCAGTATTTAATGAAAGGAAGAAATCTTGCAATATTTTATGATCCTTTTAATGAAATTATACCTGACCAGAACAATATGATGTTTGGAAACAGAGGTCCTTTTTATCTTCCTCTAAATACCGGATTAGAAAAACTTCTTGAGCATTATGGGTTTAATATTAGAAAATCATATATTCTTGATGAAGACTGTTATAAACAGGAAATACCTAAAGCTTTTGGCGGCGGAGAACAAAAAATTTATTTTGCTCCTTTAATTAAAAATGATTTTATAAATAAAAATTTACCTTTTCTCAGTAATATTAAAGGGCTGGTTTTACTTAAAACTTCACCTGTTGAAATTGATGAACAAAAGGTGAAAGATAATGGATTAAAAGCATCAAAATTAATTTCATCATCTGAAAAAGCATGGGAAATGAGCGGACAGGTAAATTTAAATCCTATGTTTATTCGTCCTCCGGAGGACAGCAAAAATTTCAAGCAAATGGCAATGGCATATATTCTTGAAGGAAGCTTTAACAGTTATTTTGCTGATAAGGAAATACCTGTGAAAGAAGAAAAAAAGGAAGAAGAAAATCCAAATAAAAAAGATGATAAGAATAAAACTGAAAAAAAACCTGAAGGTATTGATATGTCAAATATTGCGAGCAAAGGTTCAACAATTAAGAAAAGTTTGAAATCAGGAAAAATATTTCTTATAGGTACATCAGAAATTCTTAAAAATAATATAATAGATAAAGAAGGCAAATCACCGAATGCTCAGTTTATTCTTAATGTTTTAGATTATTTAAATGATAAGGAAAGTCGAGCTGTTATGCGCAGCAAATCACAGAGATTCAATCCTTTAAAAGAAATAAAACCCGAATCGAAAACCATGATAAAAACAGCAAATATCGCAGGACTGCCGGTCTTAATGATTTTCGCCGGACTAGTAATGTGGCTCAGGCGTTCAGCAAGGAAACGTTCTATTCAGATGGAATTTAAAAAATAATTAATGGAGTAAAAAAATATGAAAATAAAAATAGAATATATAGTTCTCTTAATATTAATTGCAGGTTTTTCAGTTTTTCTTTTTGTTCGTAATCAAAACAAAACTCATTATAAATTGCCGGAAATATCTAAAATAAATGAAAAAGACATAAATAAGATAATTATTAAAAAAACAGATGGTGAAATTACTTTAGTAAAAGAAAATGATAAATGGTTAATAGGAAATGAGAAATTTCCGTCCAATAAAGACAAAATCAATAATATGATAGAAGAAATAACAGGTTTCAGTTTAACCGCTCTTGTATCCGAGTCTAAAAATTATGATATGTATGAACTTGATAAAGACAAAAAAATTGAGCTGGAAGTGCTTTCAGGTGATAAAATTTTAAGAAAAATAGATATTGGCAAACCCGCATCTTCTTATCGTCATACATTTGTCAGGCTGGATAAAGATGATAAGGTATATCAGGCAAATAGGAATTTTAAAAATGTTTTTGATAATAAAATTTCTGATTTAAGAGATAAACTTGTAATGCATTTTGAAGAAAATATAACGGAATTAGTTTTAAATGACAGTAAAAAAGAAATGAAAATATTAAAGAAAACACCGGGTACAGCAAAAGCAGACACAACCAGGCAGCAAGATGCCGGCAAAGCTGCTGCACAAGTTTGGCTTACAGATAAAAATGGAAAAGTAAAAGAAAGAGAAATCGAAGCTTTAATTAATAATCTTAAAAATCTGAATTGTGATGATTTCATTACAGACCAGACAAAAGATGATTTTAAAAAATTTATTTATAAAATTAACTTAAAAGGAAATAAATCTTATACCATTTCTATATATGAGAAAAAAGATAATAGATATATTGCTGTTTCAAGTGAAAATAATTATCCTTTCTATATCCAGGAATGGAGTGCAAAAAATTTAATAAAAGAGTTGGACTCTATTGTTGAAAAAGAAGAAAAGAAAGCTAAAACAGGGAAATAATTCAATTTTATATGTAATTTTAAATTATTATTTCACTAATCTATAGAAATAAAATGACCCTAAAATGGGATAAAATAATGTTGAGTTATAAATAAAATTAAAAACTCAACATTATTTCATCTGTATTTTTTTTACAATTCCTTACAGCTCAGTAAACCTCCTCTTCAGTTATTACATCTCCCCAATATATATCATACTTGATTTATTTGCCAGTGGAGAGGATTTTGATGGGATTAATAAAGTATATCCAAATATAACGGATAAAGATATCAGAGCATGTTTAGCTTATGCTGCAATTCTTGTTGATGAAGAAGCAGGAATTGCTGTATGAAATTTATTGCTGATGAGAATCTCTATTTGAATTTGTTTACAAACATTTTTACCTATGTTATGATAAATAAAATAGAAAATTTAGATTGAAAAAATCAAGGAATATATAATGAAAATTTATTTAGATGTTTGTTGTCTAAATCGTCCTTTTGATGATCAAACAAATAGTATAATTCATTTAGAATCAGAGGCTATAATAATAATAGTTTCATTATGTGAAAAAGGGGATTTGGAATTAGTATCAAGTGAAATAGTAGATTATGAAATAGATAATATCCCCGATAAAACAAGAAAAAATCAATTGAAATTAATTAATTCAATCTCAAGAATAAAAACAATATTGGATAAAGAAATTATTACAAAAGCAAATTATTTAGAATCATCAGGAATAAAAGCATTTGATGCGTTACATATAGCTAGTGCTGAAAAAAGTGCTGATATTTTTTTAACTGTAGATAATAAATTATTAAAAAAAGCGAAAATGATAAAGGATTTAAAAATAGAAATTAATAATCCCGTAAGTTGGGTAGAGAAGGAGATGAAAGATGATTATAGTTGATAAAATGACAGCAAATGAAATAAAAATAAAAGCTTTTAATATATTAAAACAAGAACTAGGTATTACTGGATTTATCAGATTTATCCAACAGTTTGATTTAGGTATGGGAAATTATGTAATAGATAGAAATGAATGGCAAAAAGATTATGATGTAAAAACAATAACTCAAGAAATAAAAAAAAAGAAAAAAAGAATAATTTTGTAAGTTGAATATAATAAAGTTGTTAACAGAATCGTAACCGCACAATTTTTAAAATTTTTTAATTGACATAAATACCAAAAAATAGTAAATTTTATGTTACATACAATGAAGACCCCTGCTACGGGGTATTTCATTTAAGGTACAGGAATTTGAAATGCTCGATAAATCGAGCAACTACATTGAAATTTTTGTAGTTGCCTGATTTATCAGGCTTAATTTAGCAATGAAGGGAAGTGAGAGAGCTTTAAATAAAGTATGAATAAAATAATAGATAGAATAACAATGGTTATTTTTTTGGTGTAATAGATATGGTGTAGGCTCATGCCAGACATCATATCCATCATACCAAAAAACATACCAGATTATTTTTAATATATATTAAAATGAAGAACCTTGCAGTAAGCTACGAGGTATCTTCTGTCTCTGATAGGAATTATTTATCTGAAAGTTAAAAAATAATCTTCATATCAGAGAAGAACCCTGCAATCTTTTCTGCAGGGGGATTCATTATTTATTTTGTGCCAATTCATGGCACTTCCAGATAATTTAATTTAATACTATTATATAAATGAACTCAGGTTAAAACTGCGAAGAAAAATTCACAGCAACAATCTTAACTGCGAAAAAAAAATCACATATATTTGAAAGAAAAAAAATTTGCCAATGAAGAAAATGTAATTTAAGGGCAAGCCCTAAGTACAACACCATAGAATTAAGTATACAAAAAGAAAGTTTAAAAACAAAACCTCGATTCCCGATAAAACATGTCGGGAATGACACAACCTTCTGCATGTCATCCCCGACATGTTTTATCGGGAATCGAGATTTTGTTGACTTAATTCTGTGGTGCTGTACTAAGTAAGAGAAAGAGAAAATTCCAGATAAGCTCGGCATATAGCTTGCATAACATAATATTGCTATAAAATTTGTAGCTATTCAGGTGGTTAAACTGAAGGAAGAAGGTATTGATGATTAATATGTTTCAGCCTTCAGGCTAAATACCTGAATAGTTACCAAAATTCATTAATATTAAAAATTATTGTGTTTTTGTAACAGTGCAATTATATTGCACTTATTCGGCTAAAAAGAGAGGGAAAAATGCCAGAGAATTTAGTAGATAGAAATAGTATAAATCCAACCAAAAAAGCCTTGCAAATAATTGTGATAATAATCATCGTATTTAGTATGAATAAAATCCATGCGGAGTCATTAGATGAAAGATTAACCAATCCAACCACGCAAAAAGAAGCGATAAAAGAGTTGTGGGGTAAGGGTGATTCTGCAATCCCAGAGCTAAAAGAGATGCTAAAGTCAGAAAATAAAGAAATAATTATGATAGCTTTGGTTAGATTACATGATTTAAAAAATAAAGAAGCTGTCCCTGAAGTAACTGAAATATTAAATAAAGGTGATTTAGAACTTGAGATGAAAAAAATTGCGATGCAATATCTTTGTTTAATCAAAGATAAAAATGTTATATCTGTGTGTCCCGTCTCACATTATTTTAACTAAAAATTTCAAATTAAATTGAATATTAA
>CAYWFU010000032.1:0-29639 GCA_964457585.1 uncultured bacterium
CGCTTGTAGTTACAGCAAAAACATATAATGATAATCAAGGTATAACTGAAACACACCCAACACCGCTTTTTACATGGATAAAAAGCATATACGATTATAATAATCTTTATATGAGTTTTACTTTTGATAAGAGTACAAATTATCGCATATGGGCAAAAGATAATAATGGTAATCCAACACAGGATATAAAGGATGCAGACGACAATTTAGTTTTATTTCTTGATAAGAACAATGAATTTACTACAGAATATTCTGATAACATTGAACAAGAGGGATATAATAAACATCTTGTATATGATGTTATTCCAAAAGATGGTTCACAAAACTTGGATCCTAAAAATACATTAGTTATAATTCATTTTGGTACGTATATATATGGATCAAAAATAAATGTGTATGAAGATGATGTATTAATTGATACTACCAAAATTATAATTTCACAAAAAATTGATAAGTATTCATATCCAGAGATTGAATATCATACTGATGCAGAATTACAATTTGTTGATGAAATTAAATATAATAAATCCTATCGTGTTGAAGTAATATCAGCATCTTATGATTCTTCTTCTATTATTAATAATATTCCATTTACATTCTCTTTTACTACTGCTATGCCAAGTATATATGTTTCTATAAAGGAAACTGATTGCCAAATTATAGTTAAAACAGCAGGAGATGTTTTTATGGATAAATCTGAATTAACCTCTGCTTTCAGCACTCAGCCTCCTGTAACCGGAGAATGGGTGATAGATAGTACATTTATAAATAATGCAATTTATAACTATGATCCAATACAATATGCAAATATGATGGTTAATTTCGGAGAATTTACAGCATACGAGCAGGATTATGATACAAAAGAGATGAAAAGCATGGGGAAATTTGCGAATACACCTTTTTCACAAATGTTTACTGTAAATCCGGATATTACTGTTCCAGAACTTGAGAGTATCATAGTAAAAAAAATACTCCTGATACAACTGCTATTATTTCATTAACATTTAATGAGTATCTTGATAAGGATTCTGTAAAATCTAATAGCGCATTTTCAATAAAAGATAATAATAATCAATCATTGTTGATCAAAAAAGTAGACTCAGGAAATAATCGCTGGACTGATAATATAATAAAACTTACAACTGATTCTCTTTCTACAGAAGCTATATATACTCTAACAGTAACAGGAATAAAAGAATTTGGCGGACATTACTTCTTAGATACAACAGCGAATTTTACGTTTAATGGCTGGGTGGAAAAGATTACGTGTATTGCACCGCAAGATTATGATGCAGATGATGATGGAAAAGTTCAACCGGTAAGAAAATTTGCTATAACCTTTAATGTACCAATGAAAGCAGATGATGATGTGTATACGATTAATGATCATATTATTATCGACCCATATTATTCTCAATTTATTAATCAAAATTCTATATGGTTAAATCCAAATAGCAGATACACACTTATTACAACAGGAGTATATGAGGAAAATACATATATTGGTTATTCGGATAGTTATTTTGTTGATATAGATAATACAACACTTAACGTGGCAGAAAATAAACTTAAATACGTCATCGGAAAAACTATATATCCACAAAATCCATATTTAGATGTATCGTCTTACAAAATTAATTCTTCATTACAATTTACAGTAACCTTAAATTTAGCATCTGCTGTGGATTCAACTGCTACAAATTCAATAAATTACACTTTAAGGGATTCAAATAATGCATCAGGAAATACTCTCAAAATAATTTCTGCTGATTTAAACAGTACTGGAACAGTGATTACTATTACACTTGATAATAGCATACCTATGACATCTTATAAATACTATTATCTAACAATAAATAATGTTCACAGAAAAAATATAGATTTCCCAGCAGAAGAAGGATGGGGAATTGTACTAAATAATTATTCAATTTATTCAGGTAATATTCCTAAATAATCATTTTTATAAGTAATTAAAAAGGAATGACACAACCTTTTGTATGTCATCCCCGACATGTTTTATCGGGGATCTAACTTAAGGTATAGGAATTTGAAAGTATACATTTTCGCTCGATAAACTTGTACTCAACATTATTAATTGAGTATCGAGCAACTACATTGAAATTTTTGTAGTTGCCTGATTTATCAGGCTTAATTTAAAGAGGTGAAAATCTAATGAATAATAAAATTTTGAAATTGGGTTTAGCTTTTTTTATAATAATTATTTTTTTCAAAAACATTATTTTTGGATTATCTTTTTTTACAGCACCCACTTATAAAACCGGAGATGCGCCTTATTACATTGCAAGCAACGATTTTAACGGAGATAACAAATTAGACTTAGCTATTGTAAATTCCGGTTCTGATAATGTTTCGATTCTTCTCAATAATGGCGATGGTAGTTTCAAGCCGCAGGTAACATATAAAGTCGGAGATGATCCTCGATGTATTGTTTCCGGAGATTTTAATGGAGATAATAAATTAGATCTGGCTATTGCAAATTATGCCTCAAATATTATTTCGATTCTTTCAGGTAATGGAGACGGTACTTTTCAGCAGCAAGTTACATATAATGCCGGTAATAATCCTCGAAGTCTAATTTCACTGGACTTAAATGGAGATTCAAAATTAGACCTGGCAGCAGTAAATTATACTTCGAATGATATTTCAATTTTTATTAGCAATGGCGATGGTAGTTTTCAGCCGCAGGTTACATATAAAGCCGGAGATACGCCTTCATCCATTACAAGCGGAGATTTTAACGGAGATAACAAAATAGATTTAGCAGTAACAAATTCCGGCTCTGACAATGTTTCAATTCTTCTCGGAATTGGTGACGGCACGTTTAATACACAGGTAGCATATAAAGTTGGTGATAATCCTCGTTCAATCACCTGTGCAGATTTTGATGGAGATTCAAAATTAGATTTAGCTATTGCAAACACAAGTTCCAATAATATTTCCATTCTTCTCGGTAATGGCGACGGTACTTTTCAAACGCAAACTACTTTTGCAATGCAAGGTTCACCTTTATTTATTATAGCTAAAGATTTAAATAACGATAACAAATCGGATTTAGTTGTAACTAATTCTGATTTAGATACTATTTCGGTTCTTCTTAATAATGGAGACGGCACGTTTGCAGACATTGCTTATATTGTTGGAGATGAACCGCGTTCTGTTATTTTTGGCGATTTTAATGGAGATAATAAGCCTGACCTCGCAGTAGCTAATACTAAATCCGACAATGTATCAATCTTCATAGGTTTTGGAAATGGGAATTTTAATGCTTCATCTATTTATAATACAGGTAATTCACCTCAGTTTGCTTTTTCAGGAGATTTTAATGGAGATAATAAATTAGATCTGGCTATTGCAAATTCTGCATCCAATAATATTTCAATTTTTATTGGAAATGGAGATGGAACTTTCGAGCTGCCAAAAACTTATGGTGGAATAGGACTTACTCCATACTTTATTACAATGGGTGATTTTGATGGAGATAATAAACCAGACTTAGCAGTAGCAAATAAAGGTTCTAATGATATTTCAATTTATCCCGGTAATGGAGATGAAACTTTTGGAATTGAGTCAACTTTTGATGTAGGGAATAGTCCTGTTTCTTTAGTCACAGGTGATTTTAATAGGGATGATAAACTGGATTTAGCAGTAGTAAATTCAGGTTCTAATACTGTTTCTATCCTTATCGGAAATGGAGATGGAACATTTCAAACACAGGTTACTTATAGTGTTGGATATAGTCCTTCCTGTATAATCACGGCTGATTTTAACAGAGATTACAAATTAGATTTAGCAGTAACAAATTCAGGTTCAGGCAGTGTTTCGATTCTCTCTGGAAATGGAGATGGGACTTTTCAAAAACAGGTTAGTTATAGTACAGGGAGCAGTCCTTCCAGTATTATTTCAGGAGATTTTAACAAGGATAATAAACCTGATCTGGCAGTAACAAATTCAAGCGCTGATACTATTTCTATTCTTATTGGGAAAAGAGATGGAAGCTTTGAGAAGCAAGTTACATACAAAACAGGAGATGCTCCATCATCTATTATTTCAGGAGATTTTAATAAAGATAATAATCCGGATTTAGCAGTAACAAATTCAGGTTCTGATAATATTTCAATTTTTATCGGTAATGGTAATGGAATTTTTGCATCACAGATTAATTTTAATACAGGGGATAAACCTTTATCCATCTGTGGCGGGGATTTTAATGGAGATGATAAGTCTGATTTAATTATAACCAATTTTGGTTCGAATAACTTCTGGTCATTTTTTAACACTACTCCGCAGGAAACGCATTTCATTAAGATTAATAATGAAACTCTCTATGCAGAAATAGATACTACTCGTGCATGTATAACAAGTTTAATTTATAAAAAAGGCAGTAATACTCAATTGATTGCTCCTCAATGGGGAGCATATTTAATAGATTTTGGTTCAGATCCGTGGATTGGGAATAAGCTCAAAAAAGATTGGGTAGTTGAAAGCCTGGATTCAACACAATCCAATCAAATAAAAATATCTTTCAAACATGCGCTGGGATTTGCAAATGAAATGCTTCTCTCATGGCAGGATGATCATATAGATGTGCAATGTGATATTAATGCTCCGCAAGCGATTGAGACTTTTAATGTATTAAAACCAGGTGGCACATGGGAAGCTGATCAGGATAAATGGGCATTCCCGGCATTAGATACTACACAAACAGGAAATTTTTCATATCCCAGAATACACACAGGAATATATCCGCAGGATCATTCATGGGGAACACCAAAAGAGGGATGGCTTGCTTTATGGGATAATAATATAGATGAAGTTTACGGTTTTACATTTTCCGGCGGATTTAAGGCGAAAATATGTAATGGTGTCGGTGCTTACCAGCATTTTCTTTTTCCTGCCGGAACTTCACGTATTGCTTTTCATGTTGTTAAAACTAAGCCTGCTGTTGCGTATGAAGCAATCAGGGATAAATCAACAGGACCATATCTTGCATTTACGACAAACGTAAATAGTATTTTTGCAAGTCCGGGAAATGAACTGACTTATACATTAGTTTATAGCAATACAGGGAGAACAGATGCTACAAATACTATTATTGAAAGCATACTTCCGTCTGAGCTGGAGATTGTGGATGGGAGTATATCGAATGGAGGGAGTTATACCTCTGAAACACGGGAGATAACATGGAATATCGGGACACTGGTATCAGGAGGGGCAGAGACAGTTACATTTAAGGCAAAAGTAGCTAATACTGTCTCAACAGGAGCAAAAATTATTACAACAAGCAAGATATGGTGCAAAGAAGAGACTGTTGCAACATCTGCTCAAGCTATTACTACAGTTGGGGCGCCTATAATTACAAGTATTACGCCGGATAAAGGCGGAAATGCCGGGAGTGTGACAATAACGATTAAAGGTCAGAATCTTGATCCAAATGCGGTGGTGAAATTGGTAAAGGCAGGGGAACAGGATGTTGTTGCGAGTTATGTTGCGGGTTTAAACAGCGGGACTGGGATTACTGCAACTTTTGACTTTATAGGAAAAACATCTGGGGTTTATGACCTGATGGTTAATAATCCTGCGGGTGGTAATATTACTCTTTCCAATGGATTTACTATTGAACAAGGTGGGGAAGCGAAACTTTGGGTGGAGATTGTGGGGAAGGATACGATTCGGCCGGGAAGGGAAACAGTTTATATGTATCGGTATGGAAATGCTGGAAATGTGGATATTGCTATGGCTTTTTTGGAAATCGAATTGCCTTCTGGGTTTGTCTGTAAGGAGATTAAGGATAACGGTCATATTTTGTGGAATCAGAATACAGATTCAGATAGCCCACTTGTTTTTGTGACTGGTCCACTTAGTCTTGGTGAAGTTCACTCTCTTAGTGTAGTATTAATTGCAACAACACTCTCATCGCGACCTCAAAGTGTAAATCCCATAATTGTACCCATTTTGTATTATTTTGGAAAACAGTTAGCATGGTCAGCAATTGAGAGATTTGCAAAATCATTTTTTAAACACAAATGGGATGAACATGGCCCCCCAGGTATTGATAATATTTATGAAGTAGACTGGATTAATGCATTCAAATTAGCGTGGAAAGATTTCACGTCAAACGAGGGTCTTGCAAATTGGGGGATTAAATTTTGGTTTTCCAATATTAAAACACTAATGATAAAAAATCTTGAAAAACTTGGAAAAAATGGTGCAGCATATTACTTAAACAATTTATATATAACAATTGTGGATTTACCTAATTGGGCCAAAGTGTTAAGGGAAAACTTCAATAAGGACCCCAATTTCAACAAAGCAACACCTTCAGCAAAAATGGTTACTCGTGTTCGCCCCATCGACCCCAATGACAAAGCTGGACCCACTGGCTTCGACTCCGAAGATACACCTCAAGACCAACGGAAGCACTTCATACCACCTGATGTCCCAGTCCCATATATGGTCTTCTTCGAAAACATGGAATCCGCCAGTGCTGCTGCTCAAGAGGTGTTAATCACTGACCAGCTTGATTCAAATTTAGATTGGCAAACATTTTCAGCAGGTGATATGCAAATTGGCAACAACACAGTCTCAATTCCAGAAGGCATGCAAAATTTTAATACAACAGTTATCCTAAATTTTGAAACAACTTCTGCACAGGTTAGAATAAATTGTAATTTCGATACTTCTACAGGTATCGCAAAATGGTTATTACAGGGTAGAAACCCTTATGATACAAGTGAATTAGCAGATTTCCTTCCTCCGAATAAAGAAGCTATTGCTCCACAAGGAGAAGGCTGGATTTCATATAGCGTGAAACAAAAACCAAATTTACCAACAGGTACTGTGATTAAAAATAAAGCAAGAATTGATTTTGAAGTTGATATCCCACCTGAACCAATGGATACGCCTGAATATATTAATACTATTGATTCCGGATTACCAACAAGTAAAGTTAACGCTCTTTCAGCAAGCCAGAATTTTGATAGTTTTGATGTTACCTGGTCAGGCAGTGATGATACAGGAGGTTCCGGTATTAGAGATTACACTATTTATGTGTCAGATAATAATGGAGAATATGAATCATGGCTTACCAATACCAAAGAAACTTCAGGAATATTCAAAGGCAAAGCAAATCATACATATAAATTTTACAGCATTGCAGCGGATAATGTCGGAAATATTGAATCTAAACTATCTGAACCTGATGCAGAAACCTCTATAAAAGAAGCTTCTGTAAATACCCAGGAAAATAAAAAGAAAACCAAAAAATTCTGTTTTATTACTGCAATAACAAAGGAAAAGCATTCCGGTATTTTAACAAAATTCAGAGACAATTATTTGTTTACAAATTATTTAGGAAGAACTTTTACAAACTTATACTATAAGATTTCACCTTTAATAATAAAATCATATTGACAGGATTAAACAGGATTGAAATATTATAAAATTATAATACATTATAAAAAAATAATATTAATATTTTTAAATCCCGTAAATCCTGTTAATCCTGTCAAATAGGTTTTTTGTTTAATATTATTAAATAAACAATAGGATTAAAAATATGAAATATGAAGAAATAACCAGAGAAATATTAAAAGTTGCTTTTAAAGTTCATAAAACACTTGGTTTTGGATTTCTTGAAAAAGTGTATCAAAATGCTATGGTTATAGAATTTAAAAAAAATGGTTTAAAAGTTGAGGCAGAAAAGCCAATTAAAGTATATTATGAAAATAATGTTGTCGGTGAATATCAAGCAGATTTAGTAATAGAGGATAAGATAATTGTGGAATTAAAAGCAGTTGAAGAGTTAAATAAAAAGTTTGAAGTCCAATTAGTTAATTATTTGACTGCAACAGGATTAGAAGTTGGATTGTTGCTTAATTTTGGCAAAGAAAGTTTACAATATAAGCGTAAAGTAAAAAATCTTGAATAAAAATCCTGTAAATCCTGTCAAGTAACTTAATTAAAATTTTTAGGGTGTTGATCCTTTTTTCTAGTAATAAAAAGAGCGAATATTAAGGCAACAATAGCAAAAATCGCAAGTGAAGCTGTAATTAAATTAACCATGATCAGTTCTCCTTAAAAAGAATCATAGCAGTTAAATAAATTATCAAAGCAGCTATAAATGCAATGATATAATGATATAATGTAATGATTTAATTGGTGAATTGGGTATAAATCCACCAATAATATACACAGCAATAATAGTTTTAGATATATCAAGAAGAAATTTTGCTGTTTGTTCTTTTTGATTCTTATTAAAATTCATATCCATTGAAATAATATTAACATAATTAAATAAAAAGAATCAAGTAAAATTTTGTTTTATTGTTTTATAAATTCTTTCAAATAAATTTAAATTAAGCCTGATAAATCAGGCAACTACAAAAATTTCAATGTAGTTGCTCGATTTATCGAGCGTTTCAAATTTCTATACCTTTAAATATTAAAACGGAGGTAGTAAAATGAGTATGAAATTTAAAAGTTTTTTCTTTATTGCATCATTATTTTTTCTTTTTTGTAATAGTACTTTTCTTACAGCATCTCCTGTAATAATTTCAGTAACTCCAAATAATGGTTATAATACTACTTCCACTCTCATAACCATCAAAGGTGAAAATTTCGATACATCCTGCAAAGTGTATATTTCAGCAGCTAATCCATCTATGGCTGGTAATATTGACACATTCGGTGAAGCTTTGGAGGTGTTTGTTTCAGGTAATTATGTATATATAGCAGATGGTTCTGAAGGCTTGCAAATAATAGATATAAGCGATCCGGCAAAGCCGAAACTTGCGGGAAATATTGATACCTCCGATAAAGCTTATGGAATATATGTTTTAGGGAATTATGCATATGTGGCAGATGGCGGTGCAGGTTTACAGATAATAGATATAACCGACCCTGCAAAACCGGCAATAACAGGCAGCATAGATACATCTGATAAAGCTTATGGTATATATGTATCAGGTAATTATGCTTATGTTGCAGACGGCAATGCAGGGTTACAGATAATCAATATAACTGATCCTGCAAAACCAGTAATAACAGGCAGCATAGATACATCTGATAAAGCTTATGGTGTATATGTATCAGGTAATTATGCTTATGTTGCAGATGGCAGCGCAGGTTTGCAAATAATAGATATAACTGATCCTGCAACGCCTAAAATTACCGGTAATTTTAATACTCCTGGTTTAGCTAATAATGTATATATTTATAAAAACAATGCTTATGTTGCTGACTATGATTCAGGACTGATTGTAGTTGATGTGACAAATCCGGATAATTTAAATATTATCAGCAATCTATATACATATAATAAAGCTAAAAAAGTATGTGTCTCAGGAAACTATGCATACGTTGCAGATAATAATGCCGGACTTGAAATTGTTGATATTAGTGATTTGAAAAATCTCAGGATAGCAAGCAATATAGATACTCCTGATAAAGCTTGTAGTGTTTACATATCGGGAAATTATGCTTATGTCGCAGATAATTTATCAGGTCTTGATATAATAGATGTAACCAATCCGGTCAATCCGGCAATAGCAGGCAGCCTGGCAGATACTACCGGTCTGGCTTATGGCATACATGCTTCTGGTAATTATGCATATATTGCAAGTTATGGATTGCAGATTATAGATATAACCAATACAGCAAAACCAAAAAAAGCAGGCAGCATAAAAACTCCCGGCTGGGCATTTGATGTGTATGTTTCAGGAAACTACGCATATATAGCAGATAATTTATCCGGTTTGCAAATAATAGATATAACCAATCCGGCTTCTCCTTCTATAGCAGGAGAAGTAGATACTCCCGGTTGGGCTCGTGATGTGTTTATTTCAGGTAATTATGCATATGTGGCAGATGGCAGTGCCGGTCTGCAAATAATTGATATAACCAATCCCGCAAACCCAGGTGTTATAGAGAGCATAGATACTCCAGGTTCTTCATCTGGTATTTATGTTGTGGGTGACTATGCATATATAGCAGATGGTAATGCCGGACTGCAAATAGTGGATATAAGTAATCCAATGAACATGAATATAATAAGCAGCATAAAAACACCGGGTTCTGCATCAGGAGTATATGTTTCAGGTAACTATGCGTATATAGCAGATGTCACTGAAGGATTACAGGTAGTAGATATAACCGATTCTGCAAAACCTAAAATAGCAGGGAATATTGATACATCAGGCTCTGCGACCGGTGTTTACGTTTCAGGGAATTATGCGTATGTAACAGATGGGGCTTCCGGGTTACAAGTAATAGACATAAGTGATCCTGCAAAACCTGAAATAATAGGAAATATTGATACTCCCGGTTCTGCATCCGGTATTTATATATCAGGAGATTATGTATATGTGGCAGATGGAGCTTCAGGTTTGCAAATAATTTATAAATTTAGTTCAGGAATAATTTGTGAATCAATAAAATTTGTTGATAGTAATACTATTACTGCTGTTATTCCAAAAGGATTAATGTCCGGTGGATTCAATATTATAGTTAGTAATTCCAATCAGGAGCAGGATATTTTATATAATGGAATAAATATACAAAATCAACCGCCTGTTGTAACTCTCAGCGCAGACCAAATTTCCGGGCTCCCGCCATTAAATGTAAATTTCACTGCTACAGCTACAGATACTGATGGCAGCATTATAAAATACGAATGGGATTTTGATGGAAACGGAACTTATGACAGTACTACTCTTATAAATACAATTAGCTACACATATACTAATCTTGCTACTTACAATGCTAAAGTCAGGGTTACTGACAATGACAAAGCTACGTCAGAAGCCAGTATGGAAATTAAAATCCTTGCAAAAGAAAACAAACTACCTACAGTAACATTAACTGCAACTCCAGCTTCTGGCAAGCCACCATTAAATGTAAACTTTACTGCTACAGTGGAAGATACTGATGGCACTATTGTAAAATATGAATGGGATTTTGATGGAAATGGAACTTATGACAGTACTACCTCTTCAAATACTATAAGCTATACCTATACTAAAACTGGTACCTATGATGCCAAAGTTAGGGTTACTGATAATGATGGAGGTACAGGAGAAAATATAATTAAAATTGAAGTAAATAAAAAGAAAAAAAAACCATGTTATATTACTACATTTGTTCACAATTTTTCATTGATAGAAAATAAAATAAAAATAAATCATTTAACCCAATTGAGAGATACTAAAATTATAAGTAACTCTTTTGGTAAATATTTTGTTGATTTTTATTATAAAATAAGTCCTGAATTTGTTAGATGGTTTTATATGGAGTGAATTTAAAAAGGAGAATTGGCATGAGAAAAAAAATATTTTTTATTATTTCATTAGCTTTATTATTTGCATTAGCCTGTGGTCCAGGTAGTAGTAGTAATAGCAATAGTAATAGTATCACTTCAAAAAGCATTACGGTTACAGTTTTAGATGATGCTAAGAACAAAATCTCAAATATAACTGTTGTGTTGGGGAATTCGGATGGTTCAATGGTTACTTACGGGAAAACTGATGCAAATGGAGAAATAATATTTCAAAACTCACCACAAAATGCAACAATTGCAGTTGCAAGTAGTCATACATACAAATCAACATATGATACTACAATATATTTCTATTTCATACGTAACCTTGATATTTCATACGATGTTAATATTTCCAATGTAACATTTGAACTGGATATCGATGATATTGCTGATTATGAATTAGGTACCGTTGATGTAACTGTATCAAGCAATATAAATACTATTGATCACTGGAAATTATCACCTTATGGACGTATTGAAAAAGGTGAAAATACATCTACTATAAGTATTCATAAATACGATTTTCAAAAAGATAGTAAAATTTCTTTTATCGCAATTGGTTATGACTCGAATGATAATCCATTGTGCTGGGGCGGCTTACTTGACCAAACTTTTACGGATGGAATGGATATTAACATTAATGCTGACAACACGGATTTTAGTACAATTACTTATAATTTAAAAAATATACCTGATATAATAAAATCTTTTGATGGCTCTCTGGATATTGATAGAAAAGATGAGGGTTTAACATATTTTAATCTTATTGAAGATAATCAAATCCCTATACCTGCTGCAGTTCATACTTATGCAATAAAAGGGATTGGGGATAGTTTTGACTATTATTTAGATCTATATTTAGATCAAAATCAAAATAATACAATAGGTATATCAAAACATTCATCAATATTAGCAGACCAGGATTTCGATTTTAGTCAGGCTCCGGTCATTCCATCTAATTTATTAATAACAAATGGAGAGACAAATACCCCAACTCTATTATGGAATGGTAATGATGCATCAATAGATTTAATATCCGGTTATTGTTATATTCATAATGATATTCATAATGTATCTACATCATCCGTATCTACATCATCCGATCTTGATATACATATTAAAGCTTCTCCTACAAGAAACAGTATTAAATTTCCAGAACTCCCTGACATTCTTGCTGAATACAGGCCAAATTCAATTGATGATTTTAACGTCTATTTTGATGAAATCAGTTTTATCACAGGTTATGATGATTGGCTGACAAAAGTGTCTCAGTACATTAATGGGACTTTTGATTTACCTGTTGAATATACAGCAAAATATAGTAGAGCAGAGTATTCAACTCAAAAAGAATCCACAGTCAAAGATCACAAAAGATCAAATAGAAAATTCACGAAACGTTGATTCTTACGGTGCATAATTGTAAACTAAAATAAAAAAAATAAATTAAAGATATAAAAACTAATAGCAAGGCAACAAAAAAAGTATTCAGGAGACAAAAGATGAAAAAACATCATATTTAAATTTAGATAAAGACGAAATGGAATTAGCAGAATCACTTAAAAAAGAAGAATGGATTTCAGCCCTTACCACTAAAGAAAAAAAGCTATATACGAAATATGCTCGTAATAGTTTAATTAAGCGAAATAGAATCAATATACGAATAAAGGAATTCCTTATTCAGGATTTACTGCTGAATATCCTTTTAATCAGCATTGTTCCATAGCTACCGCGCAGCAAAGAAAAACGCAAAATTAATTTTTTTCTATTTGTATATATTTCATCATTAGAAATCTCAAAATTTAATCCTTCAGGTTTTGAAATTGCTTTGCGCAAAGTTGATTTGAAAAATACCTGTCTAATCTTTATTTTATTAAACATTGAATATTTTATATCGCGATTTTGATAAACATTTGAATAAATTTTATCTATTAAATTATTTTCATCTTCAGGCTTAAAAGGTAAAGTTGGGATATTTAAATTTTCAAGATAATTTAAATTTTCCTCTCTTATTTGAGTATAAAAAATATAATCTCCAAAAGTACCAGAATAAGTTTTTAACTCATCTGATTTTTCTATAATAAATCTTCTTAATACTTCATTCCATAAATAAGCATTATATGCGCTAAAATGGTCAGATAACCCCTCTTTAGGAATTCGCTTGATAATTGAAAAAAAATACTCTGGATTTTTAATTAAAAAATCAAAGGTTTTTTTTTCGAATTTTGTTGCTGATTTTTTTCGGCAGGTATTCCAGTCATTCCAATGCTCAATAAAAAATTCATTTTTATTAGAATCATTCGTAGCGGTTAAATAGAGTTTAAGCGCATTGCCAAAGTGCCGTTTAAGGATTTCCTCAGCTATAAAATTTTGCTTTTGCGCTAAACTGCCAAATCTCTGATCATCAAAATAATTCGGATAACCGATAGAATTAATAATCTCTATTTCTTTTAATGTATTTTCAATATTTTTTTCAGAAAGGTCTCTTACTGTTATTTCAAATTTATTTCTATTTATAAGATTGGCTGCCATAGGCTGAGCCATAAAACCGCAGAATTGCAGAGAATATTTTTTTCTTTTTAATTCCTTTATTTCCGGACTTCTAATTGTAATAAATTGGCTGGTTACCGCATGCTTATCTTTTTTCCCTCCAAATGAAAAATAATTAAAAGGAATATTTAATTCACGTGATAATTCAAGCAATAATTCAATTGTATTCCAATCTTTTTTCTTTAAAATATAAACAGCATACTCACTCTTATCCTTTAAAGGTAAATCTGCTATTTCCTCAACAATAAAATCAGCAGGGATACATTTAATTTTTAATTGCAAAATTTAAATCCTTTTCATTAATAACGTGAATATAACCTTGAATTAAGATTATGATTAACATATAATTATACAATATTATGAAGGATTTAAAAATGGAAATTAATGATATTATCAATAAAATATTGCAAATTCATCCTGATTTTGACACAACTTTATTAAGATTAGCTTTTAATATTGCAACAAGAAAACATGAAGGGCAGGTAAGAGTATCAGGATCACCTTATCTGACTCATGCATTAGAAGTTGCATTTATTTTAGCTGATATGCAATTAGATGTTGTTACAATTGCAGCAGGATTACTGCATGATGTAGTTGAAGATACAAACGTTACAATTGATGAGATTAAGGAAAATCTGGGTGAGGAAATTGCTTTATTAGTTGAAGGTGTTACAAAAATCAGCGCAATACAATTTAAAAGTCTTGAACAGCGTCAGGTGGCGAATCTGCGTAAAATGTTTCTTGCAATGGCAAAAGATATCAGAGTAGTTTTGATTAAATTAGCTGACCGTCTTCATAATATGCGAACTCTGGAATTTTTATCATCTGAAAAAAAAGAACGGATTTCAAAAGAAACCTTAGAAATTTATGCGCCTCTTGCTAATCGATTAGGGATTGGAAAAATCAAAAATGAGCTCGAAGATTTATGCTTTAAATATCTTTATCCGGAAGATTTTGAATTTATAAATAAATCTATTGAAGAAAAATTTCATGCCAGAGAACAGCATATTGAACAAATTAAAAATAATTTGGAAATATATTTTAAAAGCTTGAATATTAAGGTTGCAATCAGCGGACGTCCAAAACATCTTTATAGTATTTATCGCAAAATGAAAAAACAGAATAAAAAACTGGAGCAGGTATATGACCTTATAGCAGTAAGAATAATCTGCGAAACGGATAAAGATTGTTATGCTATTTTAGGTGCTGTTCACGCAAAATGGCCGCCAATGCCGGGAAGATTCAAGGATTATATTGCAACCCCAAAATTAAATATGTATCAATCTCTCCATACAACAATTATCAGTCCATATGGAGAACCTATAGAAATTCAGATTCGAACTTATGAAATGAATCATATTGCTGAGGAAGGTATCGCAGCTCATTGGTGTTATAAGGAAGATGAAAAAGCAGATGAAAAATTAATAGATAATATCAGGTGGCTGCGTCATATTATTGAATGGCAGAATGAATTAAAAAATCCACATGAATTTTTAGATACACTTAAAATGGATTTATTTAAAAATGAAGTTTATGTATTCACTCCAAAAGGGATGGTGAAAACACTCCCTGACGGCTCAACTCCAATAGATTTTGCTTATGCAATACACACTGACATAGGTAATAAATGTACTGGTGCAAAGGTAAATGGAAAAATTGTTCCATTAAAATATAAACTTAAAAATGGAGATATAATTGAAATATTAACCGGAGAAAAGCATCAGCCTAAAAGAGATTGGATTAATTTTGCTATTACATCCCGCGCAAAAAGCAAAATAAGACAATGGATTAAGCAGCAGGAGTATCAGGAAGCAGTTGCCACAGGAGAGAAAATACTTATAAATGAAATTATTAAAGATATAAAACAATTCAATCTTGATATTCCATTAGAAATTAAAATAAAAGAAATGAAAAATTTTCTGCCTGAATTGGGGTTTGATTCACAGGAAGAATTATTTGCAAATATCAGCTATCACAAAGGTATATTGCATCAATTACTAACAAAATTATTTCCAGAACATCGTCATGAACACGAAAAATCACCACAGGTTATCAAGCAAGTACCAGGTCAAACACAGCATCAAATCGTTATTGATGGCATTACTGAAGATATAATGATAAAATTAGCTCGCTGCTGTACTCCAGTCCCATATGATGAAATTGTAGGATTTGTAACAAGAGGCAGAGGAGTAACCATTCATAGAGTTAATTGTTCCAATTTACAAATATTGCAAAATGAAAAAACCAGAATTATTAAAGCTGACTGGAGTAAAAAGACACAGGGATGTTTTAATGTAGCTATAAAAGTTAAAGCATATGATAGAATAAATTTATTAAAAGATATTCTGGCAACAATTGCTGAAACAAAGACAATAATTAATTCTGCGAGTGCAGCAGCAGTAGAAAATAAAATGGCAGTGTGCAATTTCCTTCTTGAAATCGCTGATATAAATCAGCTCCATGATATTATAAATAAAATAGAAAAAATTGAAAGTGTTGTTAAAGTTAACAGAGAAGATAGAGTTTAATTTAAGGTATAGAAATTTGAAACGCTCGATAAATCGAGCAACTACATTGAAATTTTTGTAGTTGCCTGATTCATCAGGCTTAATTCAAAAAATGAATTTATGGAAAAAATAAAAAAAATAGTTTTAAAACTTTTATTATATATTAGTATTATAATTTTTTATCTTATAATATACAGTCTTATATCTATATTATATGAAAGATTTGGAACTGCAACAATTTGGAGCTTAAAAACAAAAGATGATACTTATTTATTTTCAAGCAAATTACCAGGAAATATTAAAAAAAATAAAATTGAAAAAATAGAAAAAAAAGTCGAAATAGTAAAATCTAAAGTCAAAAAACAAAAAATTAAGGATGAAGAAATAATAGTCAGCAAAAATGATACTCTTATAAATATTATAGGGCTTCATTATGGCAAGTATGATGAAAAAATACTTCAAGCTGTAAAAAAATCAAATCCTGATCTTAATTTATCCAGTTTATCAATTGGTCAAAAAATAATTTTACCCTATATACCTGAAATTCAAAAAGATATAAATTTTGACATGAATTACAATGAAACCAAAGTGATTGAAAAAAAAATATTAATTGATGATCCGATTAAGATCTCTAAAGTAGAAGCAATAAAAAATGAAAAATGGATTTCGATAAAAGGAGATGTATATAATAGCGGTAAGGCGGATGTTAATTTTTTAAAAGTAAATGTGGACTTTCTTGATAAAATCAATAAAATTGTTACATCCAGCTTTACTTATGTTGTAAAGGAAAAGGGAATTAAGTCCGGAGAAAAGAAAAATTTCGAGTTAGTAATAGAATTTTTACCCGAAATTGCAAAATATGAAATATGGGTGGAGTATTATTAATTTTCAACTCGAATTTTTGTAGTTGCCTGATTTATCAGGCTTAATTCAAAAAAGAAAGTTTTCAATGAAAAATATTATTTATTATTGGGGTCCGGTTATTTTTTTAATTGCATTTATTTTTATTCTTTCTTCTTTTTCTAGTCTTCCGCAACCTATTGATATTGCAGATTTTGATAAAGTTGAACATTTAAGCGTTTATTTAGTTTTAAGTCTTCTGTTTTATAGAGCATTGCTGGGGACAACAGAATTTTCAGATAAAAAGTGCATAATTTTATCAATTTTATTTACAGTTCTATATGGAATTTCAGATGAACTGCATCAGTTTTTTGTTCATGGACGAGATGCCAGTATAGCGGATTTATTATTTGATTTTTTAGGTGCCATATTAGCTTATGGAAGTCTATTTAATAAAGTAAGAGAGGTAATAATTGATGATAGTAGAATGTCCAAATTGTAAAACAGAAATTGAATTTGATTCAATTTGCAGTGCATGTAAAAAAAGCATATCTATTTTCTCACGAATTGTTTATTTTGGCGATAGAGAAGCGCATTTAGTAATTACGTTTACATCAATTTTAGGGATTATACTTGGAGGAATATTTGGTTATTTTGTAAGTCCAGATAGTCCTGCTAATTCAATGCTGACATTTATGACAGTTATTGTATGCGCTAATGTAGGAATTTTACCCGGATATTTAATTGGGAAAACCACATTAATGCTATTTAATTCTGTGAGATCACAAAGTAATATCTTACAATATTCAAGTATTATCATTGCAGGCGGTTGTCATGGTTTGATTTTTAATTTAGTATTAAATAAAGCCAGCGGATGGAATATATCATGGATGACATTTTTAACTGGAATTATATCTGGAATACTTATAAATTTATTTATAGTTTTATATATTAGAAAAAATGTTGGTAAATTAGAAAACTGGTGGTAAGGGCTTACGAGGTTTATATGCTTGAAAGATTATATATAAAAAATTTTGCTCTTATAGATGATTTGGAGATAAAATTTGCATCCGGTTTTACAGTAATGACAGGTGAAACAGGTGCCGGAAAAACCATGATTGTAGAAGCTCTAAATCTTATCTGCGGGGAAAGGGCAAATCAGGATGTAATTCGTATGAATTGCGATACAGCAGTAATCGAAGCTGAATTTTCACTAATAAAAAATAAAAAAATCAGTGAAATTTTAAACCAATTTTCTATCTCTTTTGATGAAGACATTTTAATTATTAGAAGAGAATTAAATGTGTCAGGTAAAAATAAATGTATTGTGAATGGAAATCAGATAACTCTTTCCATGCTGAAACAGCTTGGGGATTATCTTGTTGATATTCATGGTCAGCATGAACATCAATCACTGCTTTCCTCAATGAGTCATCTGGAATTATTAGACAGTTTTGCAGGACTAAATCCCGATATTGCTGACTTTAGTGAGTTATATCATAAATATAAGAACTTAGAAGAAAAAATAAGTGATTTGCAAACTAAAAAAAACGAGCGGGCGAATAAAATTGATTTTTTTGAATTTCAGATTAAGGAAATCAATGATATGGCTCTAATCCCGCAAGAAGATGAGGAATTGCAAAAGCAGGCGCTGATTTTACGTAATGCTGAAAAATTATCTGCCAGTATTGGAAAAGCGTATAATCTTCTTCATGAAAATGAAAATGCCCCATCAATACTTGAGCAGTTAGAGAGAATAAAGCAGGAATTTGCTGGACTTATAACTATTGATGAGTCGTTAAAAGAATATCTTGGTTTATGCGAAAATACTTTAATAGAATTAAAGGAACTGGGGAATAATGTTTTTAGATATAAAAATTCTCTTGAATTTAATCCTGATCTACAAATAAAAATAGAGGAAAGACTATCAGCCATACAGCGGCTTAAAAAAAAATATGGTAATTCTATCACTGAGATTTTAGCTTATTGTCAAAAAACACAAAAAGAATTAGATGAACTCAGAAATGAAGAAGAAAATTTTGCAAATTATCAGGATGATTTGATTTTAATAAAAAATGAACTTGCAAAAAAAGCATCCTGCATTTCACAAAAAAGAACTGAAGCGGGAATTCTTTTAAATACAAAAGTTGAAAAAGAATTGCAGGATTTAGGAATGAGCAAATGCAAATTCTTAGTTAAAATATATAAGGAAGAATCATCACCGGGTGATATTATTTTAGATAACAAATCATATCGTTTATTTTCATGGGGGGTAGATAAAGTTGAATTTTTTATTTCTCCCAATCCCGGGGAAGAACCAAAACCACTTATAAAAATAGCATCAGGCGGAGAGATTTCCAGGATTATGCTTTCTTTAAAAACAATAAGCACTAAAGAAGATTCAATCCCTACGGTAGTTTTTGATGAGATTGATGCTGGAGTCGGAGGAGCAATTGCCAGTAAAGTCGGGAAAAAAATAAAAAGTATTTCATTGAAATTTCAGGTAATAGCTATTACACATTTACCGCAGATTGCAAGTTTAGCTGATAATCATTGCTTTATTTCAAAAAAAATAAAAAAGGATCAAACTAAAACAGATGTTAAACTATTAAACAAAGATGAACGCATTAATGAGATAGCGAGAATGCTGAGTGGTGAAAGGATTACAGATGTAACGCTAAAACATGCGCAGGAAATGATAAAAAGTGCAGAGAATTTAAGATAAAAGAAAAGGAAAAATTATGAACAAAAAACTTTGGGGTGGACGTTTCACTCAAAAAACCGATTTACTGGTTGATAATTTTAATGAATCCATTTCATTTGATAAGCGTCTTTGTGAATATGATATTAAAGGCAGTATAGCACATGCAACAATGCTGGGAGAGTGTGGAATTATTAAAAAAAATGAAGCAAAGGAGATTATAAGAGGACTTGAAAACATTTTGAGCGACTATAAACTCGGAAAAATAAAATTTTCAGTTTCTAATGAAGATATTCACATGAATATTGAATCCATACTTATGAAAAGAATTGGAAATGTCGCAAAAAAACTTCATACTGCACGGAGCAGAAATGATCAGATTGCGCTTGATATGCGTATGTTTATACGGGATGAAATTAATAATATAATTTCGCTTTTAATAGAATTGCAAAAAACCACGCTGGATTGCGCTCATAAATGGATTGAAGTCATTATCCCGGGATATACACATCTTCAGCACGCACAACCGATACTTTTATCTCATCATCTTATGGCTTATTATTTTATGTTTGATAGAGATCAAGAAAGGTTGAAGGATTGCCTGAAAAGAGTGAATATTTTACCACTTGGTTCATGCGCTTTAGCCGGTACTACTTATAAAATTGACAGGAATATTGTTGCGCGTATGCTAAATTTTTCTCATGTATCTGAAAATAGCATAGATGCAGTATCAGACAGAGATTTCCTTGTTGAATTTGCAAGCTGTGCATCAATAATAATGATGCATTTAAGCAGGCTCAGCGAAGAATTAATTTTATGGTCAACACTTGAATTTGGTTTTATAGAAATATCGGACACATTTACTACAGGTTCAAGCATTATGCCGCAGAAAAAAAATCCTGATGTTTCAGAACTGGTACGTGGAAAAACAGGTAGAGTTTATGGGCATTTAATAAGCTTGCTGACCATGCTTAAAGGTCTTCCTTTAGCATATAATAAAGATATGCAGGAAGATAAAGAACCTATTTTTGATACTGTTGACACGCTTAAAAATTCTATAACTATATATATATATATGCTGCCGTCAATAGCTGTTAATAAAGATAAAATGCTTTCTGCCTGCAAGCAGGGCTTTTTAAATGCTACTGATGCAGCAGATTATCTGGTAAAAAAGGGATTAAGTTTTCGCGAATCTCATGAAATTATCGGGCAATTAGTACGTATATGCATTGAAAAGAGATCCACATTAGAAGAACTTCCGCTTGAAATATATCGTAAATTTTCATCTCTATTTGATAAGGATATCTATAAAGTTCTTTCTATTGAAAATTGTATAAAAACACGCAATTCGTTTGGTGGAACTTCATGGGCTAATGTAAAAAAATCAATAATTAAAAAAAAAGGGAAGATAAAAAAGGAGCAAAAAAAATGGGTATAATCTTAGAAGTTGAACGTTGGCTTAAAGAAAGAATGGATGAAAATCTTTTTTTCCATTCAAAATCAACTGCAGAACTAGCAGTAGAAATCGCGCGGAAAAATAATGCGGATGAAGAAAAAGTCCAGCTAGCTGCTTTAATTCATGATTGTGCTAAAACATATTCTCCAAAAGATCAGATGGATTTTGTAAAAGTTTTTAATATTCAGTTAGATGAAATTGAAAAAAATAATGCGAGTCTTATACATGCTTTAATAAGCGCAGAAATATTTGAAAAAAAATTCGGTAATGTCCATTCAAGTGTTAAAAGTGCGGTAAAATTGCATACTACAGGTGATGCTAATATGGGATTACTTGATAAAATAATTTATGTTGCTGATTCATTAGAATCCAGCCGTCATTATCCCGGTTTAATACAGATAAGAGAAAAATTACGTTTTGACTTAGATTATACACTCTATCTGGTTATTCAACGTAAATTACAGCATACAATGGAAAAACGCTGTCAAATACATCCTCGAGCATTAAAAGCATGGAACTGGATTATTCCTTTGGTGAAAAATAAAAGATTATAAATCTTGTCATCATTGACTTACCCTGTAATTTATGACATAATTATTTATGCTTCAGCCTTCAGGCGCTGAGTATACATACCTGAATAGTTACATATGAGGGTTTTAAATTATGCGATTAATTTTTTCTTGTTTTATAATTATTAATATATTTCTTTTTTCCAGCCTTACTTTTGCTCAGCCAAATATGCATAATGATTTTTCTAATAATAATGCAATGAACAACCAATCTTTGATTAATCAAGTATTGCAGGATTACAATAATGCTAATATGCTTTTTTTTCAGCAGAAATATAAAGATGCTTTGAAAATATATGAAAATATTATTGAAGTGTATAAAGAACCAAGATTTATTGATAATGTCAAAATGCGTATTGCTGAGATCTATGAAAAATTAGGAGATTTTGAAAATGCCATTAAAATTTATAATGCTCTGCTTGAAAAAAATCCAAATGATTATCGTATAAAATTAGCTATTGCTAATTTGTATAGATGGGATAAAAAATTTGATCAATCAATAGAAATGTTTAAGCAGATTATGCCTGAGAATGATAATTATCATGAACTTATCGGCAACATATATTTGGAATCAGGAGATCATGATAAAGCAATTTCATCATGGTTGAAAATTATTGATAAAGATCCTCGCAGTGTTCTTAAATATAAACGTGTAGCATATATTTTCTATCAATCAGGACTTATTGCTGAAGGCATAAGTGTTTACTTAAAAGCGCGCAAGATTTTTAATAATCCATATCTTTTTTCCTATGAATTATCTGAATTATATGAATTTCAGATGGAGTATAAAAAAGCAATTGATGAATATCTTTCATTTTTACAAAAAGATCCCGATCAGTTTGAAAATATTCAGGATAGAATTATTAAATTAATTATTAAAGAAAAAACTATTTATGAATATTGTATAAATAGCATAAATGAAATATTAAATAAAAATCCTGAAAATAGCAATATGCGCTTATTATTGACGTATTTATTAATTAAAAATCAACAGGTTGATACTGCAATTAAAGAACACGAAAAAATTTTAGAATCGAATCCTAATAAAAAAAATATTTTACTTTTTACTTTTTCTGAAGATCTAGAGAAAATGGGTTATAAAAGAAAAGCTATTGAAATTTACCAGCAGATAGATGTAAATTATGCTGGTTATGAACTTGCGCAAACTAAAATAATTGAATTATTGTTAGATATGGGAAAAAATGAGGAAGTAATTCAAAAAGCACAAAAATTTATAACAACTAGTCCCCGTCAGGATTATCTGGAAACAAGCTTATATTATTTAGGAATGGCATATTTTAATCTTAAAAATTATTCTAAAAGCAGAGAGTCATTCAATAAAATCACTCAGATTAATCCGGGAAGTAATTTTTATAATTATTGTCTAACTAAAATTGCAGATACTTATTTTAGAGAGGGGAATTTCGAGCAGGCAATAAAAGATGACATTAATATTTTAAATATTAGTAACAGCTTATCTTTTCATGATTATGCTTATTTTATGATAGCGAAATCCATGTCTATGCTAGGTAAATATGATGAAAGTTTAAAAAAATTTCAAAATTTTGTAAAAAGATATCCGGAAAGCTTATATGTCAACGATGCTCTTGAGGAAATATGTTTCCTTTCAAGTGATTCGGGAAATAATCTCGGATTAAAAACTTTTTTTAATTCTCACCTACTATCTTTGCAGGGTAAGGAAAATGAAGCAATCAGAGAATTGGAGAGTTTAATTATTGCTAATCCAAAAGATGATTTAGCTCAATTTGCCAGTTTTCAAATTGGGAAAATATATTTGGAAAATAATCATGTAAATGAGGCGATAATTGCATTTCAGACTATGCAGACGAAATTCCCGGATAGTATATTAGCTTCATTTGCTCAGGAAAAAATCGCTTATATTTATGCGCAAAAAATAAAAGATAAAAATAAAGCTATCGAAGCTTTTCAAAAAATAATAATAAATTATCCTGGTAGTATTCTATTATCCAAAGCACGAGAAAATATTCGTAAATTAGAGCGAATGGAAATCCCTACAATGGAGCAATAAATTATCCATGACTTCTTTCCTGAATAAAAAGTACTATTTAGCAGTTCTGCTTTTCTTTTTTTCATTTTCAATTTATTTATATACAATGTCTCCGGGCTTAACTGCTGGAGATAGCGGAGAATTCATTTCAACTGCGCATACTCTTGGCATTGCGCATCCGCCGGGTTATCCTCTCTATATCATTTTAGCTAAAATTTTTACATATATACCTTTAGGAAATATTGCTTTCAGAGTTAATCTAATGTCTGTGTTATGCGCAAGCATAGCAGGTATTTTCTTGTTTTTATTATTAGAAGATATTTTCCATTCTGATTTTTTTTCTTTTGCTGGAGCTTTGCTTTTTATTTCAACACGCACTTTTTGGAGTCAGGCAACAGTAGCAGAAGTATATACATTAAATATTGCATTAGTCCTTTTATTTTTTATTTTTTTATATAGAAATAATTTATATGCCTCATCTTTTTTATTAGGTACAGGACTTGCCAATCACCATACATTTCTTTTATTTATTCCGATTTTACTTTTAGTCTTATTTATTAAAATCAAAAAAAATGAAGAAAATAACAGATGGATTTTTTTAATAAAAATCAGTTTTTGTTTTTTGATTGGAATCAGTTTGTATCTTTTTATATTAATAAGAGCTTTTAAATCACCGCCAATTAATTGGGGCAATCCAACAACATTTGTAAAACTAATTCAGCATTTTATGCGCAAGGAATATGATCCGTTTTCAAATATTTATACCTGGCAAAAATTTTTTATACATATCTCTCATTATCTAAAACAGCTGCAAGAACAATTTTTTATTTTTTTATGGATTTTAGTCCCATTCGGCTGGTATGCAATATGGCAAACCAGAAAAAATTCATTTTTTATTTCAATAATAATTTTTTTATTAACCACTTTAGGATTTATTTTACTTGTAAATTATCAACCCAATCAGATGAATTTTTATCTTTTTGAAGTATTTTATCTGCCTTCTTACATTATTTTTTTATATTGGATTCTGGAAGGTTTTTATTTTTTAGCTGAAATGATGAAAAAATATATACGATTTTCTTTTGAACTGATTTCAGCAGTAATTATTATTTTCAGTTTTGTTTATTTTTATAAAAATTACAAAAACAATAATTCACGCCAGAATTTTGCTAATTATTATTATGGTGAAGATTTATTAACTACTCTGCCTAAAAATGCGTATATTATTACAAAAGGGGACAACCAGATATTTGCACTTTTTTATTTTAAATTAGTTGAGAACAAAAGGCAGGATATTATTATTGATCCGGGAATAAAAAAATATATTTTCAAAGATACTATTCTTAAGCAGGATAATGAAAATACATTTTTTGCTGAAAAAATTGATGCAATAATAACTCCAAATACAAAAATTATACCATATGGACTTGTATATACTTATGCATCAGCAAATAAAACTGATTCAGGAATTAAATTCTGGAATTATTATAAAAATAGTAATTTGGAGCAGAAACAATATTTTAAGGATTATCTTACTATGGACATTATGGTTAAATATTTTTTACAATATGGTGAAAATCTTTATGCTGCCGAGAAAAATGATAAAGCATTGGTAATATATAAAAAAGCGGTAAATATTGGTGCGTTTGTTTTTGATGAATATTTTAATTTTGGATTACGTTTATTTAATCAACTAAAATATAATGAAGCAATAAGTGAATTAAAAAAAGTTATTTATATGTATCCCTCATACGCAAAGTCCTATAACTATTTAGGAATTGCATATGCCCAAAAAGAAGAATTTATATCAGCAATTAAGAATCTTAAAAGAGCTGTTGAAATAGATTCAAAAAATAGTAATTATATTTATAATCTGGCTATAGCTTATTTCAGAAGCGGAGATTTACTTCAAGCAGAAAAAAATCTTAACCATGTTTTAGAACTTAATCCAGGTAATAGCGAAGCAAAAAAAATGCTTTTATTTATAAAGAAATAAAAAATTCTCTATTTTTTGTAGCAGTCGGATTATATCCGACTAAAATTAAGTAGCTTGATTTACAAAGAAAAAAATGAGGCTGTTTATCATATTACTTCAAGAGGTAATGCAAGACAAAATGTATATTTAGATTTTTCAAAAGCAGAACAAGGTAAATTTTATAGACCTATTGAAGAGTTGGATATCCCTATATATTTAGACAATGAGGTGAAAATTTTTTTGGTAAAAAAGCTTTAAATAGAAATATTGAACTTGGGAAAGTAATTAATACTATATTACGTAAAGAGATGGAAATCTTAAAAGAAATATCGGAGTATTTCAACGTTCATTATGCAACAATAAGTTGTGTTCTTAAAAAGATTGAAAATATATAAAATGTAATATTACAAAACCCCATTTTTCCCTGGGATTAAGATTGAAGGTTCGTTGTCTGGTTACCAACGATTTTTACCAAAAATTTATTTATATCCGCTAAAGGATTACTAAAAGATTATTTATTTATATCTGCAAAAGGGTTACCAACGATGAAAAGAAACAATTGAATAACAAAAAGAAATGTGAGATACTTTCAATATGACTGAAATACAGAAAATTTACCAAAGCGTTGCAAGGTTTGCCACCAAACAGATCTTTTTAATCAGCAAACTGGATATTGCAAGCGTTGTAAGCAAACAGCATCGATTGGACAATCTTCCATGAAAAAGCCAGGACAATCTGCTACGAACATAGTGGCACGCAAAGTAATTGACCTAATAAGAGATGTAATTCGAATATATAGTGAGCAGCCTACTTTGAGAGCGTTGATTAAAGCCATGCCTTGGGTTGGTGAGTCATTCGACTTTTGGCTTACAGAGAAGTACACAAAACAACAGGCATCGATTGTTGAAAATCGCTGGGCAAATGAGCCTTACATGTCGCGTCTGAAAACTATACAAAAGATAATCACCCATCGACCTTTCAAAGGTAATATTGTTTGGCGCAGTCGCTCGTTTGCTCCACGCGTAGAGTTATTAAGTAAGGGGCATCTGCAACTTGATAAGCAACAGACAGAGCGTTCTAATTACTACAAAGATGTTTTGTACAACAAAAAACGTCCTGATGATCCTTGTGCCGTTCTAATAGATGATCCAATATGAACAGACGATCCGCTTTTCCTCAACTATTACTCACTCTTCTATTCTGAAATCTTGGCACTCCGGGAACAAAATAAAAGGTTAATAATAATCAGTTCAAATGTACTTGTGTACTGTGAGAAAGCTAGATGCTTATTAGTCCACAGAAGAGATAGGGAATCAGCCAACTTTGGTAACCTTTGGTGGGGCATATATGCCCCCTGGTGTGGGGCAAAGGCATGATTACGGCGGCTTAATAGAGTGCGTAGAACGAGAACTGTTGGAAGAAACGGGCCTAAGTGTGACCATTCCAAATACCATTCCAGTTCTACTACTTGAAGAGCCACCCATATCTTTTATCGAAATGGCATATCTGGGGGTCAATATTAGTAATGAACAGCTAGACCGTAGTCGGCCGTCATGGGAAGGCAACGTCGTTAAAATATCATTTGATGAATTAAAAGATAAACTCTGCAACTTTGCCGAGTGGACTCCGTCGGGGTTGCTTCACATACTGTTTTGGTTGGCACTTGATACCCCCGGCTGAAATTCGACGGGGAAGACGCTCCCACACTATTAAAAGAGGTACTCCAACGCGTTGAGCAGTATGAAATTTAAAAATATGATAAAGAAGATGAAAGTGAGGAATACAAATTGTAGCGCTCCTAACGTCTCGCTGAAGCCGAGCCTTGCAAATAGAAGTTTTGGAAATATATCGTTGGTAACCAGACAACTAACTATTAAAAAAATAAATATATAACAATATCACCAGACTGTGTGAAAACCCAATTTTAGAAGACTTAAACCAAAAAATTGCACAAATAGCTATGTATGTAATATAATATATTTATGAAATTAATTATGGTACTATCAAAAGTAATATGAAAGAGGTCAATATGAAAACATTACATCCAGAATATGTCATTGATGAAAATAAAAGTAAAAAAGCTGTTTTAATTCCATTTAAAGAATGGCAAAAAATACTTGAAGAGATTGAAGAACTAGAAGATATTAGAATTTATGATAAAGCAAAATCAAAAAAATTGGAATTTATATCTTTAGATAAAGTAGTTGATCAAATCCAAAGAAGGGCAAAAAATTGAAGTATAAAATAGTAATTGAAAAATCTGCTCTTAAAATTTTAGAAAAAGTTCTCAATCCATTTCAATTAATGACAGTAACTTAAGGGTAAAATTATAGTTGTTCGATTTATCGAACATAAAAAAAGCTTGATGTCTCAAGCAACTACAAATAACAAAAAAACATAAATTAGATGTGCTAGCGACTGTTGTCAAGTGCAGCGCTTATGCTATTTTATGAACTAATTCATAAATACTTACTTCTTTTTCAATTCTTGATGCTAAAATATCTTCTTCAATATCAAGATCATAATCCATTTGTAAACCCAACCAAAATTGAGGAGACATTTTAAAGTATCTAGCTAAACGAAGAGCTGTATCAGCTGTAATTCTACGATTACCGTGAATAATTTCATTAATTCTGCGTGGGGCGACACCTATATCATTGGCCAACTGATTTTGACTTAATCCCATAGGTTGAATAAATTCTTCCATTAATATTTCTCCAGGATGTATAGGTTTAATCTTTTTTGCCATTTTATAATCTCCTTTAATGATAATCAACTATTTCCACATTTTTTGATTCACCATTTAACCATTCAAAACATATTCTCCATTGATCATTTATTCTTATACTAAATTGTCCTTTTCTATTTCCATGTAAAGCTTCAAGACGATTCGCAGGTGGAACACGTAAATCATTTAATGTATTTGAACGATTAAGCATACGTAATTTTTTCAAAGCTGTTCTCTGAATATTTTGTGGAAATTTACGTGAAAAATTACGATAAAATATATTTTCTGTTTCTTTGCATTTGAATGATTTTATCATATATATTATTATACAATATCTTATCGTATAACGTCAAGGGATAAATAATTTCCACTGTGGAAATGGAAAGAGTCTAACTTCCGGTGGTCCGTATTTTGTATATATAATCGCTTTCATATAGTATCCTTCCTTTTTTGATTTTATGGTAACTATATTTATTCATTTCTGATCATCAGATGTCTCAATTGAAGCTGGTTTCTGATCCTTTACACCTTTGATCAGGAGCCACAATATACATGAAATTTCTGCAACAGTGGAGATCGCGAGCCCCGGGTTAGGTTATCACTTTGTAACTCGGAAATAGGAAAATCGTAAAAAATTCGATCAGATAGCCAAAACATCCGACCATCAGCAGAACGCCCAGCACTTTGGGGATAAAACCCGACTTGAAAACAAGCAGCCCGAAGGGAAAAAGCCAAAGGCCCCAGAAAATCTCGGTAATGAAATACCCATGTTTATGCATATCGAGGAACACCATTGCCAGCGCATGCAACTGAGCAGGTTCAAAGGCTGAGAGGTATCCAGCACCGCTCAAGAGCAGAATGGGGGCAAACTGATTAAGCATATCAAGGCAGGCTACAGGGCAATGGCAGTAACTTAAGCAAGTTCTGCATAGCTAACCTCCACAAATAATTT
>CAYWFU010000033.1:0-29373 GCA_964457585.1 uncultured bacterium
GCCAATTCATCCCTGCAGTAAACTGCAGGGTATTCTTGGCACTTCCAGATAAATACAGGAAAATTACGAATAATTTATTAAAACATAGAAATCATATGGAGTCAAGCAAAAAAAATAAGATTTTTCTTGACAAATAAAAATGTTGAGTATAAGTTTATCGAGCGTTTCAAGCACGCCTTGCTCTCCATGCCCAATCCTCACCGAAAAAATCACAATTTATGACCCCCATCAGGTATATCTTTATTTATTGGCAATGAAATAGTAAAAGTTGTACCTTCATGTAATCTGCTTATAACAGATATTTTTCCCCCATGCTCCTCGATATTTTTTTTTGTTATAGCAAGCCCTAATCCTAAACCTTTTGTTTTTTTAGTAAAAAAGGGTTCAAATATTTTTGGCAGGTCATCTCTGGATATCCCCTCTCCATTATCCTTAATACTTATATAAACATTTTCATTATATTGATTGATATCAAATTCTAAAGTTCCATTTTCTTTATTTTCTGGGATAGCCTGGCAGCAATTATTAATTAAATTACTGAATGCCTGATTTAATTTTTTTTGATCGCCTGATATATTAATATTAGTATTTGTATACTTCTTTTCAAATTTTATTTTCCTATTTTTAATTTCCATCTGCATTTTCATTTCACTAATAACCTGTTCTATAACATCAAAAATATTTAATGGATGCATATCAAAACTTTTTTTAGCAGAAGAAAAATCCAGCAATTCTGAAACAAGCCAATCTATTTGCAAAGCACTATCTCTGACAATTTTTGAATAATTATCAATAAAATCCGGATCCGAATGCAATTCTGGCAAGAGTTGCGCAAATGTCTTAACAGATGTAAGCGGATTTCGTACTTCATGAGCAAATGTCGCAGCCATCATACCTATTGATGCTAATTTTTCCGATTGAAGTTTTTCTATATAAAGACGAGTATTCTTAATTGCAATTGATGCTTCTTTTGAAATAGTATTTAATAGTTTTACATCTTCATCAGTAAAGATATCTCCGGATAATTTATCTCCAAGAATTAGAATGTAATCTAAATGTTTATCAATAAGTATAGGGACAAGCACTTCACCATTAAATGGCATTAACTCATTTATTATATTATCAATAGTTTCTTCTTTAATGTCCACAATATGATTTAATTCTTCTTTAATAATGGTATCTTTTTGAGTAGTAAGGAACTGAACCATATCTGATTTTTCATTTATCTCATGTAAATCTTTATCTGTAAATTCCCCAATATCCCCCTTTATCAAAGGGGGACTGAGGGGGATTTTAATTTCACTTTGTGCTAACTCTTTCTTTAGTATGGATGTTTCATGTACCTTTGAATAAACTACTGAATACCCTATCCCACTACTGTATGATAAAAAATAAATACATTTTAAATTAAGAGTGGAAAAAATAGTATCACGTATAAAAGTAAGTATATTTTCTAAATGAATACTGGATTCAAATTCCTGTCCGACTTTTTGTAATACATCATAATAATCGTAGGTTTTTTTATAAAAGTGTTTATCAATAATAGTTTGGATTTTATTTCTAATCGGATTAAAAAGAAGAGTAATTAAAACACCAGCAATTCCTGTAATTGTCAAAGAAGTCATTCTGGTTAAATCAGATAGATATTTAGTTAAAGTAATAATGAGAATAACAAAGAAAGCGGTAAGTAGCCCAGTAGCAAAAGAATAGACACCATATCTTTTTATAATTACATGGATGTCCATGAGACGGTAACGGAGGATGGAGTAGGCAATTACTATGGTAAAGATAACAATAAAGATAAATCCAAAAGGATAAAATTCAAATCCATATTTTTGAATAAAATCAATCCCACTGAAAGCCGCAACTGTATACCATATAAAACAATATTTTAAACGGATTTTCTCCGTAGATGAAATACCTGGTTCTTTAAAATACTTTTTAAAGAGAAGGAGAAAAGGAATAAGTGCTATCATAAAATGTATTACCAAATAAATTGGATGAAACGATCCTGCTGTTGAGTAATATCCCCAAAAAGCTTTATGGGGCTTTTTTAAAAAAAAATTTGTTACAAAAAAAAATGGCGTAAGAATACTCATAATTATATAAGGAATAATTATAGTTTTTCTTAATTTTTGAAATTTTAAATATTCTACGAAAAAATGATATAAAGCTGGGGGAGTAAATATTACTGCAGTACAGGCCAAATTACAACAAAAAGTGACTATTTTAAAATTAGTTATTGAATAAGAAATAGTATAAGCAAAAAGCCAAACAAAGACACTAAAACAAAATATAGTAAAAGAAATATTTATCATAGATTTTTTATTCTCTATTAATACAAATATTCCTATTAATAAAACTAATATAGCGCCACATAGTGTTGGTATTGAATATAAGCTCATTAAGTTATATCCCTTATGCTTAATGGAACACTAAAAAATCATTTTTCTATATTTTTAAAAATTAATTTTGCTACATTTCGGCCAGAATTAGCTACCATGGATAATCCACCATGTCCAATTAATGTAGTTACCCAATGTCCTGTAAGAAATAATCCAGTTATTAAAGTTTTTTGAGAAATTAAATTTGGTATAGTTTGTGAAATTATTGGTTTCCATCCACGTATAGCTCCTTCGTTATTCAGGGTATATCTATATAAAGTCAAAGGAGTAGCAATTTCTTTTATAACGATATTGTTTGATAAATTTGGGATAACCTCTTCTGCTTTTTTTATTATTTTATCAGCAAAGCTAAATTTATTTTTTTCCCAATAACCCTTAGTTTTGAATGGAACAAGTACTACTAAAATAATAGTCTCCGAATTATCAGGAGCTAAATTTTTATCATGAAAAGAGGGGAATATAAAGATTATACCATCATTTAGAATATTTTTTTGTATTGATTCTAAAAAATTGTCTATATTCCCAACTGGGAGGTACCACAAAGCTGAACATTTTTGTATGTCTTTATGTAAAGACCTATTTATGCCCAGAAAAACTATAAAAGCTGAAATAGAAGGAATTAATTTATCTATCTTATTAATAAAAAGTTTATCCAAATGTTTTTTCCCAATTAACTTAAAAAAAGTTTGTTTAGCATCACAGTTGGAAACTATAAATTTAGACTTTAATAAATAATTTTTATTTATAATTACACCTTCAACTGCACCATTTACAATTTTTATTTTTTCTACTTTTGTTGACAGTAGAATTTCTCCTCCAAATTCCTTAAATCTTTGCAGGAAAGCATCTGATAAAGCTTGCATTCCACCTTTTGGATAATATCCTCCATCAAAAATATGTTCTCGATAAAGCGCAATCGCTGCAAATGCTGATACTTGGGATGAAGGTAAAGCCATGTTCCCTAATAAGAAACAGAAGAATGATTTCAATTCAATATCGCTAAAAAATTCATTTAATACATCGTTAAATGTTTTATTTCTTAATTGTGCATATAATAAAACAATATTTGAAGTACCAATAAATTTAAAAAATGCTGCTATTTCCTTCTGTTGATGAGGAAACTTGTTCTGAAGATTTTCTATTGTTTCATTTACATTATTTTTTATTGCTATTTTGTAATTAGAAGTAATTACAATATCGGAAGGATCAGATCTTACGATCTCTATCTTTTTATTTAATTCTAATTCTTCTATTATTTTACCCAATAATCCATCTTTCCTACAACTTACAATACTGTGGATTCCTACATCAAAAGTAAATCCTTTTCTTTTGAATGAAGTACAATATCCACCAACTTTATGGTGTTGTTCAATAATTAAAACTTTTAAACCTGATTTAGCCAAGTAGCAACCACAAGTAAGTCCACTTATTCCTGCACCACAAATAATTACATCATATTTTTCTCTATTTAAACCTAAAAGATTTAATTTTTTATAATTGTTCATAATTATTGTACCTTATTTTTATATTAATTTTTTAATAATTCAACACCAATTTAAGATAAATACTTTTTTGTTTTTACTTAAGTTTGAGTAATTATATCGCGAATAGACATAGTCTATCTCTTAACGCGATAAGCTTTTAAAAAAGTTGGTATTATATAAGGGATATCAATATATTTTAGTTCTATGCCAAAGAGATTAGCATAGTACGAGTGTTTAAAATCGCTAGCTTAAGTTTTATTTAGTAAATACCATATAAATGAATAATTACAAAAATCAGATCCATTTCTATTTGATTTTTAAAATTTTAATCCCCTAATAATTGATTTCGCAACATTTTCTCCACAATAAGCAACGGTTGAAATTCCTCCTTGTCCAATTCCCTGTGTCACCCAATGCCCAACTAAATATAGACCTTTGATGAAAGTTGTAGAAGGCATTACATTAATATCCATTTGAGATATAATTGATGCCCAACCAGAAGCCCCATTTTTATTTAAAGTATATCGATTTAAAGTTAATGGTGTAGCTATTTCTTTTACTATTATAGAATTTGATAAATCAGGTATGAATTTTTCTGTATTTCTTATTAATTTTTCTGCTAATAGGATTTTATTTTTATTCCAGAAATCATTATTTGTTATTTTTGCAGGAATAAATAAAAAAATAGTTTCTTTATCTGGTGGAGCAATCGAGGTGTCATGTGAAGAAGAAAAAGAACAAAAAATAACATCTTCACTATAAGGTTTATTTTTTCTATTTGAATCTAAAAAAATTTTTTCCAAATTCAAATTACTATTTAAAGAACACCACCAGCTACATGGATTTTTTAATATGTTTGAATAATTTTTATTTAATCCAAGATAAACTATAAAAGCTGATGTAGAAGTTTCAAGAATATTAATTTTTTTTGAAAATTCCGAAGGAAGATATTCTTTACCAATAAGTTGTAGGAAAGTACTTGTTGCATCACCATTGGAAATAACTAATTTAGAAGGTATATAATTATCTTTGTCAATAGTTACTCCTTTTACATTTTGATTTTTCACTATAATTTTTTCTACCTTTTTCCCTAATATAATTTCACCGCCAAATTCCTTAAATTTTTCGACAAAAGCATCGGAAAATTTTTGCATACCGCCCTTTGGATAATAACCACCATCTATTACAAATTCTCTATATAGAGCTATACTAGCTACTGCAGAAGCTCTGGATGGTGGTAATCCCATGTTGGCACAAATAAAAATTCCCAATGTTGATTTAAGCTGATTGTCTTTAAAGTATATATCTAATATATCTTTGAAAGTTTTATCTATTAATCGAATATATAAATTTGCAAATTCAGAATTACAAATAAACTCAAAGAAATTTTCTATGTTTTTTGCTTCATGTTTAAATTTTTCTTGTAATTCAAAGATTGTTTTATTTATATCCGCCCATATGTGGATTTTATATTCAGGAAAAATGACAACATTAGAAGGATCAAATCTAGTTATATCTATTTTTGTGAAAAGTTCTAATTCATTATAAATTTTTCTCAATAAACCATTTTCTCTGAAGCTTCCTAAATAATGTGTAGTAGCATCAAACGTAAATTCCTTTCTTTTAAATGAAGTACAATATCCGCCAGGTTTATGATGCTGTTCAATAATTAAAACTTTTAAACCAGCCTTTGCCAAGTAGCAACCACAAGTAAGTCCACCTATGCCTGCACCAATAATAATTACATCATATTCATCTTTTTTTAAATTTTTGGTTTTTACTTTTTGACTGAAATTATTCATAACTTTTTAAAAAACCCTCTCTAATACAATATTTTAGTAATTTCAAAAAAATCCCTATTTTCAAATTAGAAAATTCAAATCCATATTTTTTTAAGATTTTGTTTGTAATTATAGAATCCAGTTTCACATCATTGTTAAATAAAAGAATATTATTTTTTAAAAGCATTTTTTGTGCTGATGTTGGATTATTTATAAAAAAATCTTTCAAAAAAATTAATTTTGGCTTTTTGAAATTCAAAAATTTATTAGATATGTCTAACATTAATTCAAAAGGTAAAGATTTATTATTGAATATATGGTAATTTTGGTTTTGTAATAATGATTCGGAAGAAATTATAAATATAGCTTTACAAATTTCATCAACGAAACCTATGTTTATGAAAAATCCTTTTACAGGAAAATAATTAAATATTTTTAAGTTTAAAACATGAAGAAGTTGATAAACACCTTGCTGAAATGTAATTGTCTTTCCTGTTTTAGCTTCTCCAATTACTAATGGCGGTCTGAATATATCTATCCATAGTCCTTTTCTTCTATATTCCTCAATCAATATTTCTGCTTCATATTTACTTTGCTGGTATGTTGAGCTAAATCCTTGCCCAACATCTAAATCATCTTCTTTAAAAACCCCTTTATAATCTCCACATACATAAGCAGTACTTAAATGATTTACTTTTTTTAATCTTCCATGTTTACTGCATTTAACTGCTAATTCCAAAACATTCCGGGTTCCTTCAACATTAATTTTTCTAATTTCTTTTAATGGAGCATTGAATTTTGTTTCTGCAGCACAATGAAAAATTTCTTCAACTTCTCTTTTTAGTAAATCCACATTGGGTTTATCCAATCCCAGATTTTTCTTTGTTATATCTCCTTCTAATACAATTAAATTATTAGATTTTTTTAGCAAGACATTTTTATCCCAGAATTTCAAAATATCTAAAACTCTATCTCTTGCATTTTTATTATCTTTACTTCTTGCTAAAGCATAAACTTTATAATCATTTTTTAAAAATATTTTTAATAAATATGACCCGACCTGTCCTGTAGCACCAGTGATAAATATTGTTTTTATGTTTTTTTTTGTTTTTGATATCATAAATTTTCCTTGAAAAAGTTAAAAAGGTAAAATCCGAATTCTGGACTTATTTTCATCCAAGATTAAGGGGGACGCCCTTAAAAAGTTAAGAACCCCAAAGGGGACGTTGTCCAATTTGTCTAATATTCCCTCTCCCAAACTTTTTTATACGATCTTTTGCGCTATACATTGCTATGCTTGTCACCGTCCTTTTTATCCCCTATCTATCTTCCTATCTATCTTTACAACTAAATCTATTTTTGCATCAAAATTTATCCGAAAGTGCCAAGAATACTCTGCAGTTTACTGCAGAGATGAATTGGCACAATATAAATAATAATTCATCCATCTTTTATTCCTCTAACAATTTTAATAATATTTTCTTAATTATATTAAATTTTTCATACAACTTTTCTGTTTCTGAAAATTCAATAATATCGCCATAAGGATACCGTAATTTAGGCAAATATAAATTTATTTCTAATATATCATTTTTTATATCATTTAAGGAAGTATATATATTTATTAACTCTGCCAGCAATCTATCTAGTGCATGAACTTTTTCAACTTTTTTATTTGATTTTATCATAAGCGCTTTTAAAAATTTTTCAATTGCTTGATGTATATGATAGATAATAACTTCTGAATGCCCTTTTTCTCTGATTAGAATATCAACTGTATCCGAATCAAAATAAGCAACTTTTATCCATTCATAAACATTATTGTCTAACATATAATAGTTTCCCATTTTTTAAAATATCAATCCAAAAATCTAATTTTAATGTTTGTTTTTTTTCTATTTCATCTGGACTTACTACTATCAAATCCAAACTATAATTTCTTGGAAAAAGTTTTTCACTTATTTCAAGAGCTATTTGATGTTTATTTTTTGCAGAATCATCAACAACTAATATATCTATATCGCTATATTCATTTGCCTCACCTTTAGCATAACTACCAAAAAGATATATCTTCTTTGGATTTGCGATTTTTTTTATATTTATTATAACATTATTAATATCTTCTCGATTTAACATAATAACCTCTTTTAAAAGTGAAGGGTAATTAATGGGAGGATTAACGTCCTTAAAAAGTTAAAATGTCCTTGATTAATTAATCCACTTCTTTGTCTTCAATTATAATTTTTTCTCCTCTTTTATATGACATCGATATACACTTGCTCCAGTTTTGTTTAATAACATCCCAATTACAGTCCCTTTCTCTTTAAATATTTCTGCCCTATATATGATATTAATACTCTTGCTTTTGTTATCTTTTTATAGATTAAAAGGTAAAATACGAATTCTGGACTTATTTTCATCCACAGTAATCAGCACTCCATTTTTAAGCATAGATTCATATTGTTGTTTCATGCATTCACCATAGATAATTCTATTTCTTCTGCACGCCATGCAGCATATGTGAGTGCTTCACATATATTTTCTTATGGGTTAAATGTTATCCGAGCTAAATTTTTCATACTATAATCTCCTCTTTAAATATTTTCCCTAAATCTATATTCAATCCCTAATAACCTGAGATTCAATAATATCATTTTCAAAGTATGTTTTCATGAAAGTATATTCGTTACTAAAAGCTATTCCATTCATCTACTGAAATTTTACGTTCAATAATTGTTTCTATCTCTCTAATCATCATTTTTAATTGTGGAATGGAATATTCATGATTTGATGGTATAGAAAGACGATGTTCCTTGTATATCATAAAATGATGTCTGGTTCCTACAAAAGGTCCATCAAATCCAATTTTACGCAAACGATAAATAAAATTTTTTCTTTTACACGGCGACCATTGACTCACGACGAGGTCTCCTATTAAGATTTATTTCATTTAATATAGGTAGACGATGTCCAAATTTAAGCCCAACAATAATCCATTCTTCCAAAACTGAACGCAATTCATCTTCACATTCTCGTAGAGATTTTGCAAAGGCAATTACCCCTTTGCATTTTGGTATTCGTCCTGCAAAAGAACCATCTTCAAGCTTATCATACTTGGCACATGACATAGCATATTTTATATAATCTGTTAAATAAAATTCCATTTAAATACCTCCTCTATTAATTAAAATATTTTCCCTAAATCTATCTTTAATCCCTTAATAGTTATAACAATACTATAATAAAATCAACAAAAAAAGATAAAGAGAGTCCCTCTATAATCATTTGTAATGATTTTTTTAAAAAAGAAACTAAATAATCTTTTCGATAAACTAATAATTCGGTGTAATGTTTCACCGCTTGCATAATTTCTCAATAATCGTTATTTATACAGCGTCATAGGCATCTGCTATGCGTTAATAATACCTTATACTTTGTAAAGAATCCGGTGAAACGCCCAATTGTCCCCCACAGAATTTCTGTTACGCTTTTTTTAAATATTCGCAGCCTAAATGAATTAAATTTCCCCAGAACGAAATTTATCCTGAATTTTTCGTACTTCTACAGGCAGTCTTGTTCGCATAAGATTAACGGCATAAAGCCATTCTACTCGTTTAGTAACAGGCCACGAATGATATTCACGCAGTTGTTCATCATTAACATAATAAGAAAATCCGCAAGATGGATTTTTACTTTTATTTTTCATAGTCTTTTATTCTCCTCAAATGCTCTATATCCGCTAAATCTTGTTTTCTTCCGGAGAATTCCTTCATTTTAATTAAATCTGAAATAGAAATAGTCGGGATTTTCAAATCGGATAATAATACTTTTACCATATTTTTTTTTGCTTCTAAAAAGCTTATTGGTGAATCAATAATAATATCAATTTCTGAAATAGTGGCATTTTCATTAAAAAAATTAAATGCCTTCATGTTTTTTTCTATTATCCATTTGTTTCTTATCTTTTCATCAGCAAAGTCAAAAGGACTAACTGGAACTTTTGGTTTATATCCCCATTTTAATAATTGCGTAATAAGTTTCTCAATGTTTTTTTTTGAAAAATAGATTAATAAATCAATATCATAAGTAAGCCGTGGGACACCCTGAAAATTTACAGCTAATCCGCCTACTACAATATACTCAATCCTTAACTCATTAAATTTTCTGAAAATAGTATCGTAATTCATAAATAATTATATTCCTATTGAAAACCTATTCCATGAGAATTAATGCATAAATAGGGAGACATAGGGGACAATACTTTAACTATTTCTTGAACTATATCCTTGTTTTATGCTATTTCCCCTTCATTCTGTCCACGCTTGCTGCTGCCTGCGTAATCTTTAATATTTTCCCCATTTCTGTTACGCTTTTTTTTAAATATTCGCAGCCTAAATAAAACTCTTGCTTCTCGAACTTCCTTTTACTCTGCTGTTTAAAATATCGTTCCTGTTTACTCCATAATATCTGCTTATTCCACCCAATATTTAATTAACGGTGGTGCAGCGAATGCATTGCACCTAACCGTCAAAATCCTATTATTTTAATGAATAAGAGACTGTTTCTTAATTTAACAATTTCATCGCACTTTCTTTATTATCGGCATATATTACATTTTCTATCATAGGGATACCTTTCTTTTTCCAAAACCTGACCGATGCATTTTGATTTCATCCCAAATTTCTTCGGCTGTCCTATTGTCTTGCCAAATACCACAAAGTTTTGACCCGACTTTGTTAGATAAACTAAAAGGCTTTTCTTCAATTATAGCTATTATTTGATTTTTATTAAATTCCCGTGGAAGGGGATTAAGTGGTTTAATTCTTCCTTTTTCATATTTACAACAAATTGTTTTTAACATTTTTTTCTCCTATTCTGAGGAACAGATATCATCGCCAATATCTATTGTTTTCTCTATTTCTTTAAGATATTTTTCTATAATTTGAAACGCTCGATAAATCGAGCAACTACACCAATAATGCCTCATTTATGAGGCGTTATAACCAAACTTTCAATTCCCTGTACTTTAAATTAAATTTTTCAACAAAGTGGAAGAAGCGGTCTGTCAGGTGAACGAGGATTGGGGACTAACTTTTTCTCTAATGGAGAGATATGCCAATCCATTTCTTCGAGAGGAACAGCACCAAGAAGAGGTTCTGCGCCATGAGGAAGCTCAATTACTCTTACCTGACATTTACGGCCTTGAACTTCGATTTCTATGATACCAAATATTCGATAGTCATGTTTGCCACCATCTGCTGTAAATACTTGAATATTACCAAGATCTTCAAGTTTTAAACATTCAATAAGGTCAATAGGCAATGCTAATTCTGCTGCTCCAGAATCCACAAGTGCTTCGCAGGAAATTTCCTTTCCTTGTTTATCTAGTGGTAAAAATCGATTTTGCCAGTTTCTAACTTTTATTGGAACATAAAAAATTCCCATGATAATATCCTCCTTCTTGTTTTTTGCTATTTGTTTCCCCAATATCTGCTTATTCTACCCAATAAATCGTCCATATCTTTTATGATTCTTTCTGTCGTTTCTTATCTGTATTGTGACAATATTTCTCTTAACCTACGATGAAATTCAGCCTTAACTTCTCCTCTAATGAGTAAAAAATTCTGCCATAACAGGTACTTTTTTCAATAATCTCCTTTTCTTTGTTAAAGAAAAACGTTTTGTAAAACTTAAAATTGTAAATCCTAATATCTCCTCTGTTTCAGGATCAACCTTTAGCCATATATCATCGCCAATATCTTTAGAAATTGCTTTATCAGGAATACCTTTGAATATTTCAAGAATATCCCCTTCATAGTCATAACTAAACCTTAGTTCTTTTTCCATATAGAAATACCCTCTTTAATTTTATCACGTTAATTAGGATGTTCTTGTATAATATGTTCCCATCTTTCTTCAGTAAAATAAATTTTCGTATCTAAAATACTTTTGATAGTTTTGGGTAAATTCATCTAAACTCCTGGTTAATTTTTACATTCATTTTATCCTAATAGATTTCCACTAATTTTTCAGCTTCAAATTTACTTTGTTCATAAGTAGTGTTAAAATTTTGCCCAACATCTAAATTTAGGTACAGGAATTTGAAATGCTCGATAAATCGAGCAACTACATTAAATTTTTGTAGTCGCTCGATTTATCGAGCCTAATTTATCTTCTTTAAAAACACCTTTATAATTACCGCATACATATGCAGTACTTATGTGATTAACTTTTTTTAGTATACCATTTTTGCTGCATTTAACTGCTAAGGGAAACCATAGGACGGTGGTGCAGTGAGTGCATACCCTCAACCATCAAAATCCTATTATTTTAATAAAACCTTAAATCCCATTTGCTCAAAATGATGATCATTGGTGAGAACAGATACTATTTTCTCTCGTTCCATTACCACCATTGAAAGGCAGTCTGTTAAACTCCAACCTTTATCTAACCGTTCTCTATAACGATGCCAACCTTTATCCCACAATTTTTGATCTATAAAAACAATATCTACCAAATCGGATTTATTTAAACGATCATAAAATTCTACCACTACTGTCCGAAATCCTGGACGGCTGAGTGCATTGGCTACCTCGTTTAAAACCGCACTTGTAGTAATTAAACGCATACTAGATTTTATTAAATTTTTATATTCCAAATCTGCTTGCGCATGAATAGCATCATCTTTATTTAACAACCCAATCCAGCAAACTGTATCAATAAAACATTTATTTGATACCATTTTTATTCCTTTTTGAAGTTCCATAAAGATAATGATCATGCTCGGTTGCTAAATCAGAAATGCCTGTCTTGCGTGCCAACGACGACAAATTAAAAACAGGGTCTAACTCCGCTTTGCTAATCTTTTTATTATCTTCTAATTTAACAGTTACCACATAATCTCGATTAATTTCCAAATCTACTGAACTTTTCAGCCGCAATACTTTACCATCAAATACAGCATGTAGTGTTTTAGTCATTTGTATTCCTCCAAATTTACATAATTAACGGTTAAAAACCATAGAGCATAACGTTCATAAAAGTATAACTTTATCTAACTATTTCTTGAACAATACTCTTGTTTTCTGCTATTTGTTTTCCCTTCATTCTGGCCACGTCTGATATCATAAATTTTCCTTGAAAAAGTTAAAATGTCCTTAATTAATTGTTCCACTTCTTTGTCTTCAGCTATAATTTCTTCTCCTCTTTTATATATAAAAGCCCACTCCATTTAAATTCTTCTAATTCATTTATATCTTCTACTATCCCTGTTCTATCTTTTTGCATTTTTATTATCTTTACTTTTTGCTAAAGCATAAACTTTATAATCATTTTCAAAGTATGTTTTTATAAGAGTATATCCGTTTATTATTAATAACCTATCTTTCTATTAGACAATTATTTGATAGGTTTGTTCTTTTTTATAGTATGTTTAAATTTTAAAACAGCGAAATTCATTTCAATTGTCATTTCACTTTCACTGGTCACTAAATTATCTTCAAGTATTTCAGCTATAATTTTTCCGCTTTTTTGTAAAATGTTTTGTTTTTGCTGTTCATCTTTTATGGTTGATAGTTCTTTAATATTTTTGGATAGGTTTTTGATTTTTGCAAATGTTTCGATAATAGCTATGGTGGTCTGTGTAGCTATGTCACTTTTAAGTATAGTGGCAAGCATATATAAACCTTTTTCAGTGAAAGCTTTAGGATTAACTGTTGAGTGCTTTAGATTTTCAAACCGGTGGAATTTTTCCACCAGTTCCTTTTTTTGATCTTTTGAAAATTCAATGATGTATCCTGCAGGAAATTTATCGGGATTATTTTTAACCGCTTTATTGATATCTCGTGTCATAACACCATATATCTCTGCAACATCAGTATCAATTATAACTTTTTGCCCATTAATCTCTATGATTTTGTTTTCTACTTTTTCAAATTTAGCTATATCCATCTTATTTCCTTCTTATCATGTTAATTAACGGTGTTGCAGCGAATGCATTGCACTTAACCATCAAAATCCTATTATTTTAATAAAACCTTAAAGCCCATTTGCTCAAAATGATGGTCAAAGGTAAATACTTCTCGTAAGCCAACTTTTTCCATTATAACTTTACTAGCACAGTCAGTAAAAGACCATGTTTTATCTTTATTAAAATCTTCAAAAACTTTCCATACTATATGTTCTATCTCAGATGTAATATAATATACAATAACTAAATTGTTCTTAATAAATTCATCTAACTTATATTTGAATTCTACAGTCTTACGATACCCCACATTCAAAAGCATTAAAGTATAAGTCTCATCAAGAATATAATTTGTAGTGATAAGCCGGCTCCTTGAAATAAAAAGTTCATTTTTGATTTCTAATGCTTTTTGATGGTTAATATCTTTTCTGTCTTCAAGTGCAATCCATGCACTTGTGTCAACGAATATCATTTTTTTACTCCATAAAGATACTCATTATGTCTTTCCGATGGATTTTTTAAAACTCCATCTCCTGCATCTTCCCCTAATTTTTTCAACAACTCCCACTCTTTTGGTTTAATCGCAGGTAAAATAAATATAGCCCCCTCTTGAACTATCACTTCCACATCCCTGCCTATATTAGCTTCATTTATTAATGCCTTGCCCAAAACGATGCGATTAGATATCTTTTGTCTTAGAACTGTACTCATTTAAAAACCTCCTTTTTTTGATAATCCCAACTTATGAGATTAAGAGGGACGGCCTTAAAAAGTTAAAATGTCCTTGATTAATTAATCCACTTCTTTGTCTTCAGCTATAATTTCTTCTCCTCTTTTATACATAAAAGCCCACTCCATTTAAATTCTTCTAATTCATTTATATCTTCTACTATCCTTTCTAATTTTATCTTTTAATTCTTAATTTAATAAAACAGTTTTTATTTTTAAGTATAAAAAAATTATTAGTCATCTTCTATCTTTTTAATAATTTCTTGATAGTATCAGCTATGTTTTTGGCTTCTTGTTGAGATTTAATAGCATCTTCTTTAGTATAATTTATCGGCCAATGAACTGGATATCGTGTGTCAATATAAAATCTACTTAAAAAAGTACAGTTATCTTGAATTTTAGATAATAATGGTTCTTTTGATTGGCAAATATTTAAAAGTTCAATAAGATCATGGATCTTTTTAAATTCTAATTCATTAGCAACAATAAAAGCTTTCAAATATTTTTCAGCAGCCTGTTGAAAATGAAAACAAATTTGAGCATAATAAGGAGAGTCTTCTATAACAGATGAAGCGAAGTCAAAATCTTCATTAGCTTTTGCTAACCATTCTTCTATTATTTTTATATTAACCATAAATAATTTTCCCATCTTTAAATATTTTTTTCAAAAAAGGGTCTCCCATTTCTAATCTCTCTTTTATTTCTTCAGGTTTATATACTAACATGTCAACTGCTATATTCCTTTTAATAAGCTTATCAAGTTCTCTCATGCGATCTATCCCATAATAAGGAGTGTCAGATTTTATTATTAACAAATCGATATCATTTATTTCTCCTTCTCCCCAAACAAAAGAACCAAAAAGTATAATTTTTACAGGTTTATACTTTTTAATAAGCTGTGATTTAATATTATCTATTTCTTTTAATGCAGCAATTTTATCCATAATTGAAACCTATACCTTTACCTTATTTAATTTTTTGCAAGCCATACGTTCATAAAAGTATAACTTTATCTAACTATTTCTTGAACTATACCTTTGTTTTCCGCTATTTGTTTTCCCTTCATTCTGGCCACGTCTGATATCATAAATTTTCCTTGAAAAAGTTAAAAAGGTAAAATACGAATTCTGGACTTATTTTCATCCACAGTAATCAAGCACTCCATTTTTAAGCATAGATAGATTCATATTGTAGTTTCATGCATTCACCATAGGTAATTCTATTTCTTCTGCACGCCATGCAGTATATGTGAGTGCTTCACATATATACCCAAGCTAATCAGGTTTGCGAATTTATAACATCATCTGTACTTCATCTTGAAACGATCTTCATTCGCAAAATCCTCAACGTAGTTAAAACTACGCCTGCGGTTTTGCTCAATCAGATCGTTCCAATCTGAAGCACATCTGATTGTTATAATTTTCGCAAACCTGATTAGCTTGGGTATATTTTCTTAAAAGTAAAAAACTAGATTCCCGCTTAAACACTGCGGGAATGACAGACTCTCCTACACCGCGAAATAAATGTGCTGAATAGTTACATTTAAGTAAAATATTATAAAATAAGAAAAAATCCTGTTAACCAATTGCCAGTTCCCTTAATGGGATTTCTAACATTTTTTCAGGTTTTTCTTTTGATTGTGCCAATTTTTCCATTTTTTTTACAATTTCTGCTTTAAAGTACTGCTCTCCACAAATTTGACAAATACCAGCTGGTACATTTTTAATCACAGTAATCAGGTCTTTGCCCCATCGGTAGTCAACGGTGATCCTTTTTTCTAAAACTTTTCCATCACAAAAGTGACATTTATGATAAACTCTGGACATTAAGATTACCTCCTTTTTTTATAGTTCTCCAACCATTTATCAGGCCGTTTAGACGGATCATAAAGAGTAATAAGAAATAGCTCTTCTTTTCCATTAGCAATCAGCCTCCTGATTTTCTCGATATCCAACCTACAACTCCTTATCATTTTTTATCTGAAAGTGCCAAGAATATTGGGGCTGTCCAAAAAGGTGTCATTCCGCACTTGATGCGGAATCCAAATTTAAGCCCAACAATAATCTATTCTTCCAAAACTGAACGCAATTCATCTTCACATTCTCGTAGAGATTTTGCAAAGGCAATTACCCCTTTGCATTTTGGTATTCGTCCTGCAAAAGAACCATCTTCAAGCTTATCATACTTGGCACATGACATAGCATATTTTATATAATCTGTTAAATAAAATTCCATTTAAATTCTTCTAATTCATTATATATCTTCCTCTGAATTAAATTTCCCTTGTTTATTAAATATCTTAGCATAGTATTATGCTACTGCAAAATTTTTTGTTTGAAAGGTTATATTTAATTCATTTATATCAATTAATTTTCTAGCAGATGCATTTAAAAATTCAATACTTACAGGTTGCTTATCCTCTCCATAGCTTACAATCACTCCTCCAGGTTCTTCAATAGCATCTACTGGCGGATTATTGCGAAGAATAAGAATTAAAATATCCGATTCAGCATCATAATTTAGTTTCATTGTTTTCTCCCTTACAATATTTTTCTACTTTGCTAGTCCAATAAACTGTTAAAATTTTTCTACCTTCCAATATATTTTTAAAAGGAACTCTTAATAAACCTCCACGGTTTTTTGATTGAGCTACAAAAGCATCTATATCGCCATGTATTATTTGTTCAGGATTTTTAACTAATTCTTCCACTTCTTTTTCAGTGATTTCTTTTTTTCGTTCCCATTCTTTCTGCCGATCTTTAGGGCTTGCGACGAAATAACTGTAACAATTTAAATATTTTCATGCGTTCCTATATGATTTTTTTTATAATAAATTTGTTACAGTTATTTCGTCGCAAGCCCTTAGCATGTTTCGTCCAAATAATCTTCATCTTAATTTTCCCGTTAAATTTTGATATTATAACTTAAAATAAAAAAGGGATTAACGTCCTTAAAAAGTTAAAGTGTTCTGTCTCTGATAGGAATTATTTATCTGGGAGTGCCAAAGGCACTAATTATAATAATTATTTACCTTTCAGAGACTTTATTTATATTTGTGCCAATTCATCCTGTAGAGACGCAAAATTTTGCGTCTCTACCAGAGGTATTCTTGGCACTTCCAGATAAAATCCTTTCTTTTACACGGCGACCATTGACTCACGATGAGGTCTCCTATTAAGATTTATTTCATTTTTGTAAAAAATTATCTTTTACAATTTGTATAAAATTTTTAAAATATGGTTCGCTTTTTTTTATAAAATCCGATATACGCTTCCAACGAATATCCAGATATTCATGGGCAAGAATATTACGTAATTCAGTCCAATTTGCTAATTGTTCTCCTAAATTTTCTGTAAAATTTGGAAGATTCCCAATACTTCTGAGTATCTCCCTATATGTTGAAGGGACAGGTCGTTTTTCACTTGCTAAAATGGTTTTTGAAATATCAATTGCTGCATTTACTAAATTTTCTATCCATCGCTCTGTTTGCCTCCTTTTCATACTATCTCTTTCATATTCTAATTGAGTAAGATCATAAAACTTATCAGCATCTCTTAATTCAGAATCAAGAAAAATAAGGCGTTTATTAAGAATATCTCTATCTTCATCGCTTAATGAAAAAGATCTCCAATAAACATCAGCATATTCCCTTGTAGTTTGACGAAAATCTTCAGCTTCTCTGGTTACAATCAACATAAATTCAAGATAAATTTTTCTATCTTTTATTATTAAAGGAAACCCTTTTATTGCAGAAGCGCAAATATTTGACGGAGCACGGTTTAAAACAATAAAATCAACATTATCAGTTTGTAAAATTTCGATTAAATCTCCACATATTTTATCTTCCTCAGGATAATTGCGATTATTCTCCCATTCAATAACATGAGAAAACGGCTTAAAATATGCGGCAATATCCCAATCAGAAAGCGCAGTGGCATTTTTCTGTATATTTACTTTCGATTGAGAACCAAAAATAAATGCCATAGAAATATCTTGTTTTTGGGAAAAATAATTTTTTAATAATTCTATTTTTTCCTCTCTCTCTATCATTTAAATTTTCTCCTATTTCTATTTATATAGTATCATAATTCATATGATCACGCATAATCTGTACCTAAAAGCTTTCCACCTTCAGTCTATTCACCTGAGTAGTTACATTTTTTCATAAAGTTTCACCTAAAAAAGCACCGGTTTACTGTCACTCCCGACATGTTTTATCGGGAATCTAATGTTTAATATAAACCATATCCCCGATAAAACATGTCGGGGATGACATTGCTCACCCAGAATTGCTACTCTAGGTATAACAACTTCATCTGAAAATATTTTCTGGAAAAATTTATCATGTATCTGGTTTATTTCTTTCATAGACTAAAATATTTTTCCTAAATCTATATTCAATCCCTTAATAACATGCGATTCAATAATATCATTTTCAAAGTATGTTTTTATAAGAGTATATTCGTTTTTATTTTTTAATTGATAAACCTCAACTAATTTATCATCACAAGCAACAATCCAATATTCCTTAACTCCAAATCGTGCATATAACTTTTTCTTTTGTATTGTGTCTCTATACCCTGAACTCTCTGAAACTATTTCAATAATAAAATCTGGCGCACCTTCAATATTTTTTTCTTTTATTATTGATAATCTATCTTTAGTTATAAATAAAATATCAGGTTCTACAACATTTGTGTTATCAAAATGAACATCAAAAGGAGCAATAAAAACTTCTCCTAAATTATTGTCTGTTACAAATTTATCAATAGAGACTGCAAGTTTCCGTGAAATTCTTTGATGTTTTGTTACTGGGGATGGTGCCATAAATAGGTCTCCTTCTATAAGTTCATATCTAATCTCATCAGGAGTTTTTAAATAATCTTCATATGTATATTTTCTTTTTTCAATAGCAATTGTATGAGACATATACTCACCTCCATAATATAAAAAATTAACTCTTCAGGTATTTAGCCTGAGGACGGAATTCGTCATCATAGACAATTTTACTTTATTTTTATTTAATCTCATTTTTTATCCTTAGGATTTTTCATTGAAACTTTTTAATTACCAGACACGTATTATTCCCACCAAAAGCATATGCATTATTTAATGCAATATTTATTTTTTTTCTTTTTGCTTTATTTGGTGTACAATCTATATCACAATTTGGGTCCGGTGTTTCATAATTTATTGTTGGAGGTATAACATCTTCTTTTACTACCATACAACATGTCAATGCTTCAATTGCCGATGCTGCACCCATTGCATGTCCGAGCATTGATTTTATTGAGCTAATTGAAATAGTTTTAATTTTTTCTTTGAAAACATTTTTTATTGCAGCACACTCAGTTTTATCATTAGAAGGTGTTCCAGTTCCATGAACATTTATATAATCAACATCCTCTTTTTTAATATTAGCATCTTTCAAAGCTTTTAAAATAACTTTTTCAATACCTTTTGTTTGAGCTGCTGTAATATGAAAAGCATCACAGCTAAGGCCATAACCTATTACTTCTGCATAGATATCAGCATTTCTTTTTAATGCAGAGTCTAATGATTCGAGTATAAGAATCCCTGCTCCTTCACCAACCATCATACCTTTTCTATTCTTATCAAATGGCTGGCATTTAAGAGGAGCCATTGCATAAAGACGATGGAACCCAAAATATGCATTTTTAGAAAAAGCATCTGCTCCTCCTGCAATTGCATAATCTAAATCTCCTTTACTTACCAAGTCAAACGCATAACCAATAGCATAATTCCCTGCGGCGCAGGCAGTTGGGATAAGATAATTTGGTCCTATTATTTTAAAATATTCAGCAATATTAGCAGAAATATTATTTGCTGAAGCATATAAAATTTTTGCTTTATCTATTTTTAAATATCCATCTTTAGCCCATAAATCAATGGACTCCTCCAAAGGTCTTTCACCCATTGTTGTGCCGATAAAAATCCCTGTTTTTTTATTAATAGCTTTTATAGATAATTTAGCATCCTGTAATGCCAGAATTGCGGCTGAAATAGCTAATTGCGAGGTACGTCCTAAAAATCCGACTTTTTTCTTAGCAATAAAATCTTCCGGATAAAAATTTTTTATCTCACCGCCAAGATGACATCTGAATTCCTGTGTGTCAAACGAAGTAACTTTACTTATACCCGATTTCCCATTAATTATAGATTTCCAGAATTCATCTTTACCAATTCCAACAGATGAAATTACTCCTAAACCAGTTACTACAACTCTATGTTTGTTCATAATTTTTTATTCCAAATATAATATTTGCCTTAGCAACAATTTTATCACTAACTCTGGCAAATGCATCAACTATTCCTGCATTATCAATAATTTTCACTTTATTAATTTCTAAAATAAGCTTATCTCCCGGGAATACAGGCAATAAAAATTCGGCTTTTACTTTACTTAAATAATAATCAGGATGGGTTTCCGCTATTTCAGGTTTGCATATATAATATAGAATTATAGCACTTTGCGCCATTGCTTCAATTATTAAAACCCCTGGCATAATAGGTTTTAGAGGAAAATGTCCATGGAAAAAACTTTCATTTTTTTTTATATTTTTTACTGCTACAACTCTTTCAGTACCATTAATCTCAATTACTTCATCAATAAAAAGAAATGGCTCCCTATGCGGTAAAATGGATTTAATTTTTTCTATATTCCAATTCATAATTAGCTCCAGTCATATCCGCATAAGAATTTTTTTTTGTTCTTCGTGAGAAAAATCCTCAGTATAAAAACGGAGAAATATGTATTTATTTATCTCTTTTGAATCAATATTAGGGTTATTGCTTTTTAAAAATGCCAATATTTGAGTACGAGCCATTTCAAACATAGAAAAACCCATTATTAATCTTTCCTGTCCAGTTTTATTCATAATCATTTTATTAAAATATAATTCAACTTCATTATTAGTATCTTTCATCTTTTCACCTTTTTATAAATATCATCAAGCCCCAGCTTTGATATCCATTTTTTGATATAGATCATATCTAGAGCAGGTACTGTATTTAAAATATTTTTTACATCTTTTAATTGCATTTCTGATAGGCTGTCCTTAGCCCAAAAAAGTTTTGAAATTACTAAATCTTCAGGTGAAGTAATATAGAGTTTCATCCCTTCAAAAAAAATACTTTGTCTGCGTTCGAATTCAACCTTACGGTATTCCAGATTTTTTTTTATAATAAAATCTACTTTCACAATTCCTGTATTATGAATAATATTGAATATATGATAATTGTTAATAGCTTCTTTTATGGAATTTAAATCTATATAAAAATCATCTGCAAAAAGAGAAAAAATTTTTTTTGCATCATCTTTATTAATTTCTATAATAATATCAATATCTCTTGTCATTCGTGGTATTGTATAAAAATTAGCTGCTATAGAACCTGTTACCATATATGGTATATTATTTAATTCTAACTTTTTTGTAACTATTTTTAGTACTTCCAATTCATCTATCATGAAAAATCCTTAATGAAATACAATTTTATGCAATCCTTTATTTTTTTAATTTTTTAGTATATTCAATTATTTTATTTAAATTTTTCATTTTTGGAATATCATTCTCAGGAACAATGATCCGATATTTTTTTTCGATCATTGCAACAATCTCAATTGCTTTCAATGAATCTATTCCTAAATCATTAATAAGATCTGCATCTGGTTTTAATTTCTCAATAGGTACTTCAGTTATTTCTGATACTAATTGCTTTATCTCTTCTTCAATATTAGGGATCATGTACACTCCTTTTAAAAGTAAAAAAGGTTAAGGTTGAGGTTAAGGTTTAGATTTCTTTTCTAATGAATTTATTAGCGAATTCAATTCCACCCATATTCCATTTATCATATCTGAATATTCTTTAAAATTACATTCTGTAAAATATCCTACTTTATAGCCATAAATCAGATGACTTTTTGTTTCAGTTAATGATGCACGAGAATTATAGTAAAAATTTAACTTATCTTTAGTATGTTTTCTACCAAAACCTTCTGCTATATTACCAGAAATAGATAAAGCAGAGCGTCTAATTTGAGAAATCAATCCATAATCTTCCTTTCTAGGAAGTTTCTCTGTAAGAATAAAAACATTTATCGATAAATCCATAGCTTTCTGCCAAACAGTCATTTGCTCAAATGAATTATACCCCATTTCTCAACCTCAGCCTCAGCCTTAACCTTAACCTAAATCTAATATCTACCATACTTCGATATAACTAACGCAGCATTATTTCCACCTGGTCCAAAATTATTAATCAGTACATTATTTATTCTTGTTATCCGGGACTTATTTTCTACATAGTCCAGGTTACAATTAATATCTTTTATTTTGTAATTAATCGTTGGCGGGATAAAACCATAAACAGTGCTGCCGATTGCAGCAGCAATCTGAAATACTCCCCCCGCGCTAAATGTTTCTCCAATCATTGATTTAATAGAACTTACAGGAATATTATAAGCAAATTTTCCAAAAACATCTTTTATCGCTTTTGTTTCCAGTTTATCCTGTACTGGAACAGAATTAGCTGAAGCGCTGATATAATCTATATCTTTTATCCCTAATTCAGAATTTTTAATTGCTAATTTTATGCTCTCTTTTAATCCTTTTACCTGCGGATTATATTTACCAATTCTATAAGAATCGAAACAATTGCCTATATCTTTAACTTCTGCATAAATATTTGCTTTTCTTTCATTAGCATATTCTTCATCTTCTACCATTAAAACTACAGCACCTTCACTTAATATTATACCATTTCTTCTTTTATCAAATGGACAGGATATCTCTTCACCTTTTATGCCGGCTAAAAAATCTAATCTATAAAATCCAATAAAATTTGCCAGTGAAAGACTTTCAACTCCTCCTACTAAAACCGCCTTAATTCTACCCATTCTTATAAAATCTATTGCATATTTTAATGCATCTAGACTTGAACTATAACCAGTTGAAATAGTAGTATTAAGTCCCTGAATATTGAAACGGATTGAAACCAGACTTGAAGCTGCATTCATGACTGTACCAGGGAAAATCAAAGCATTTGTAAATAAAGGACCATCTTTTATTGCGCTTTTTTGAAATTCAGAAAAATTCCAAAGATTAGATAATGTTGTCCCTGTACACACACCAATATCATCGGTCGTTTCATCGTTAATATTTAATTTTGCGTCATCTATAGCTAATTTTGCAGCAGAACATAATAATCTGGCGCTTCTATCAAGATCTCTCAATCCTTTAGAACCTAAAAAATCAGACGGATTAAAATTATTAATCTCACCTCCAAGTTTGCATTTAAATTCACTGGTATCAAATCGTGTAATTGGTTTAATTCCTGATTGACCTTGTTTCAAAGCCAGCCAGAAATTTTCTTTCCCAATACCATTAGGTGCAATTACGCCTACACCTGTTATTACCACTCTCTTTTTTTTCATTTATTAATAACCTATTAACCTAACTCATTCCACCATCAACAATTATAGTCTGCCCGGTTATAAAACTGGCATCATCACTTGCCAAAAATTTTACAACTTTTGCTATTTCTTCCGGTTTACCAAATCTATTTAGAGGTATCTGTTTTTTTATTTGATTTTTATATTCTTCTTTTAAATTTATCAGCATATCTGTTTCTATGAAACCAGGCGCAACAGCATTAACCCTTATATTATTTGCAGCTACTTCACGCGCGAGCGAGCGCGTAAAACCAATTATCCCTGCTTTGGAAGCAGCATAATTAGTCTGTCCAGACATACCTGTAATTCCGGTTATTGATGAAATATTTATAATATTACCGCTTTTTTGTTTTATAAATGTTATAATTGCAGCTCGTGTAAGATTAAATGTCCCATACAGATTGGTTGTTATTACTTCATGCCAATCACTGATATCCATAAAAGCTAATGCTTTATCTTTAATTATTCCAGCATTATTAATAACTATATCGAACCCTGCAAAAAAATCTTTAGTATTATCAACCCATGTTTTAACAGATGTATAGTCTTTTATATCCACCTGGAAGGATTTAACACCTGCTCCAAGATGTTTAATTTCACTTTCCAGTTTTTCTGCGTCTTTTATGCTTTTAAGAAAATTAAAACTTATATTAGCGCCTTCCTTTGCTAATTCAATAGCAATAGCTCTACCTATACCTCTTGTTGCACCGCTAATGATAGCTGTTTTATTTTTAAATAGCATATTATTCCTGCATAGAAAATAGTAATTAAGTATACTGGCAAGTATTTTTAAGATGTTCAAAAGAAATTTTAGTCCACAATAGTTATATATTAGCACTTTATTAATAAAAAAATCAACTTATAAATTATAATTTCTTCAAAGTATTTTCTATTTGAGATGGAATTCGTGTTATTTGAAAAGCATGATTGGCAAATAAATGCTGTGTAAATCCAGTTGCTGCTAATTCATTAGTTTGCGTACGGATAATTTCATAATTAAATTCCAAATAGGTTTTTTCTAATTGTTTAAGAGATGTGCTTATATTGATTAAATCATCATAATATAATGGTATTTTAAACTCACAATTAGCTTTTTTTATTGGCAGGTATATTTTTGATTTTATTAATTCAGCATTATTTATTCCAGCCTGACGTAAAAATTCCTGATGCCCTTTTTCAAAAAAGACAAAATAATTTGCAAAATATACTACTCCAACACTATCAGTTTCAGCTAGACTAATTCTGTATGTTATGTCAACTTTTTTATTTATCACTTTTTTATTTATCAACATCCCAGAAGCGCCTTTCTGCAAATTTTACCACTTCCGGTCTTAGGGAGAGATTCACAAAATTCAACTATTTTAGGTATTTTATAGCTAGCAATTTTTTCATTGCAAAATCTAATAATTTCAGTTTTTGAACACATAACTCCCTTTTTTAGAACAATAAATATTTTTGGAATTTCACCTCTTATTGAATCTCTTACTGGAGCTAATGCCACTTCTTCTATTTTTTCATTTTCTAATAATACCTCTTCTACTTCCTGCGGATAGATTTTGTATCCGCCGACGTTAATCATTTCACTTTTACGTGATACATGATAAATAAAGCCATCTTTATCCCTGTGTCCTAAATCACCAGTATAAAACCATCCATCTTTCATAACTTTTTTAGTTTCATCTGAAAGTTTATAATATCCTCTAAACATGCTTGGCCCATGTGCAATTATCTCTCCAACAGTATCAGGAGGAACCTCTTTACCTGTTTCATCTACTATTTTAACTTCCACTTTTAATATTGGTTTACCAAGTGATCCATAGCGTTTGGATTCAAAATTGTTAGAAATATAAATACCCATTTCTGTCATAGCTAATACATCCATAACATTTGTTTTGAACTTTTTTTCAAATTCCAGAATATCCTTTAAAGGAAATCGCATTCCTCCAGGAATTACAAGTCTAAGTGATGAAATATTATATTCATCAGGCTCAGTTAAATTCAAAAGCATAAGACAAACTACTGCAGCGCTCATCATTATATTTACATTATATTTTTCAATATTTTGTAAAATCTTCTGCGGATTGCTATTTTCCATAAGAATTGATGTTGAACCGGTAAAAAGCGGTAAAATCACTGAATTATGCGAAGAAAGAAAAGAAGGGAGCAATACTAACCAGTTATCTTTATCAGTAATTTTATAAGTACTTGCCATAGCTTCAATATGAGCTAATATTCCCGAATGATCCCAATATGCGCCTTTAGGTGTGCTTGTTGTTCCTGATGTGAACTGTATTGCTGCTATGTCTTTAGAAAAAGCAGTATATTCATAATTGAATTCTTTTGAAACTTTTGTTTGCAATTCTTTGAGTGGTAAATATTCATGCGCATTGCCATCAATTACCAGTATATCTCGAAATTCAAATTTTTCTTCCAGTTCCCTGACTTTTTTTAAAAATTCACTTTCACATATTAAAATTTTAGGCCGTGTTGTTGAAATTATCGGAGAAGCAAGTTCTTGAGCGGTTAATTTATAATTTAAGGGTACATTAATTGCACCTACTTTTATACATGCAAGATAACTGATTATAAATTCCGGACGTTTGCTTAGCATAAGCGAAACACAATCTCCTGGCTGAACACCAAGATGAATAAAAACATTTGCCATTTGATTTACCTTTACATATAACTCACTGAAAGAAATTTTTATATCTTTATAAATTAATGCTGTTTTATCATTGTATTTTTTACATGTTTCATCAAATAATTCAATTATTGTTTTCATTTTTATAGTCCTGAAAAGGATAATAGCAATTGAAGCTCAGCCACTTATGCGGCGAGCTTCAATTGTATATTGCTACAAGTGCTGGAAAATTAAAGTCTGTTCCCCCCGGACGCTTTAATTTTTTTTGCACTTTTTGCAAACTTTTTTTTTGGAAGCATTCAGCCATCAGCTTTCAGCATTCAGCTAGAATCAAGAGAATCTGAATTAAAACTAATTCTTTAAACTGATAGCTGACAACTGATAGCTGAACGCTTACTCATTTTCATTATTGAAAAAATCTGCTTTCAACCAAACTTTCTGTGATATTAGCAAATTCGCCTTTTATTTTATTAACATCAAATTCTTCTGGAATATTACAAGCTTTATCAGCTATTCGATAACAGTATTTGCATTCTTCACAAATTATATTCATACAATCATGAAATTTAAAAAAATCTATAAAACCATCTAATTTGGTATTATCAATATAAAATTTAACATTTTCCATAGCATTTGTGATGCTTCTTAATTGCGTTAAATCTGCATAATCGGAACGCTTAAAATATTTAATCGCAGAACGCTTCTGACCTGATGGGCGTTCATCAGTAAGGCTTAAAATATCTGCCAGATTACCCTTATAACTGCGTGAAGCATAAGCGTGTACAGTGTTTGTTAGCCAGGCAGTTGATTTGGTACGTTCCATCAGCTTGAATTTATCTATACCAATTGCTTCATAATGATGGAGGTCTTCAGGGCGTATCCATCGGGCTTTAATTAATTCCACAGGATTTTGAAGTTTTTGATATGAACAATTAATAAAAGGATAATCAATATAAAAACCATTTGTAATTCCATCTGATTGTGAAGCATGAGCATTAATATTTTGATGATATCCGCGATATGGGCAGCCGAATAAACAGCCTGTATTAGCTAAAACCTGCAAATCGCATTTTACTGCTTTACGCAAATTTTTTAGAAATTTAAAATCACGGTTATATTTCTGAATTATAGTAATTTCATCAGCTCCTAATTCTTCAAAAAATTTAGCGCGCTGAATACTGTTTACATGAGTAAATATGGAAATTACAACCTTTATGCGCGGAAAATTCTTTTTTATTAATTCCAGCATATAAGGAACAACAACAGTAACATAATCAACACCAATAGAATCTATCCAAGCTAATTCTTTTAATATTGCTTTTTCTGTTAGATTATCATATTCTCGATTTCCCAGACATGCGGCATTCATAAGATAATTAAATTTAATTCCATATGAATGAGCTTTCTCTATATATTTTTCTGCATATTCTCTGTTGATGTGAGGTAAAAGAGATGAAGGTCTGCCTCCGCCAACTACATCAAATGGTAATTTGCCATATATAGTATGCATGGGAAGCGTTTTAATATTTTCCAATAATTCAAAATCCCAGTTGGTAGCTAACGTAAATCGCATACAACATCCCTCATTTTAACTCTATTAATATTAAAATTAATAGTATTTTCTCTTGACTGAATATTTATGACCTGTTTTGAAATTTGATTGCAATAACTACATAATGAACAATCAGTCAATCGACAATTGATAAACCCGAATTTTTGTAAAAAATCCTGTGGAAATTTTCTATTATCAATACAAATTTTTTGTTTTTGCGCGAGCACAGGATCTAATAGTTCCAATAGATTCCCATAAAATTTTTTATTTATATAACTTTGAACTATTTTATTGAGCCATATTATTTCATTGTAATTTCCTTCAAGATGAAAATCCTTAAATCCAAGTTCAAGATAATAATCGATATCTTCTGGTCTTATCCATCTTGATTTAATTAATTCTTCAGGGTGATTATAAAAATTCTGACATTTGTCAAACCAATTTTCCACTTTATCCTGTTCATTTTCATTATGAATATGAGATAAACTATTTAAATGTGACCGTTCATAAGGACACCCGTAAATGCATGTATGATTTAATACTATATGAAAATTGCTTCTAAATTTTCTTAATTTTTCCAGAAGATTGAAATTTCTGTTTGCATCTGCTGGTAATATAAATTCCCTTACTCCCATTTTTTCATAAAATTGTATTCTCTGAATGCAGTCAAAATCTGTTTTCATGGACAATATTGGAGTAATATTCGGAAATTTTTTTAGAACTATTTCTACTATGTATGGGATAGAAAGGGTTATATAGTTTACTCCCATTTCCTGTATTATTTTCAGATGATTTAAAATCTTATTATGATACTCTCGAATAAATTCAACATTTCCAAGACAAGTAGGGTCGAATATATAATTAAAATTCCATCCTTCTTTATTTGCAAAAATTACTTTATTTCTTATTTTTTCTAAATTCTCTTCTGAAGCATTAAAAATATTTTCCCAGTGAAATACTTCATTAACACAAAAAAGATTAGGATTTGAAATATCTTTTTTGTTTAATTCTTTATAAATATTATTTTTTTGATCAACAGGTAAAAAAAAACGCATATTTATACCTCTCTTTGCAAATATTATTAGAAGCAATAATTATGCCAAAATATATGAGGTAGTAGAGACGCAAAATTTTGCGTCTCTACTCTGCGGTAGATTATCAGGATATCTTCTCTCTTTGATAGGATATAAATTTATCTGAAAGTGCCAATGAATTGGCACAAATATAAATAATGAAGAACCCTGTGGCAGAGCCACAGGGTTCTTCTGTCTCTGATAGGAATATTTTATTATTTATATTTGTGCCAATTCATCCCTGCAGTAAACTGCAGGGTATTCTTGGCA
>CAYWFU010000034.1:0-29312 GCA_964457585.1 uncultured bacterium
CTCAATTGTCAATGCTCAATGCTCAATCGTCAATTTAGTGTCAATGCCATTGACCTCCTGTTTTAACAAGCGATGGTTTAAAAATCAAAATAATTCCAAATAAAAAAGTAACACTCCCCGCAATTGCTATAGCAATTGGAGTACTAAATTTCTGCGCTATAGTGCCAAAAAACAATGCTCCAAATGGCATTATCCCCATAAACATCCATGCAAACATACTCATAATTCTTCCCCTTTTATCATGAGGGGTCAATTCCTGAATTGAAGTATTAAGTGAAGAAATAGTAATAAGGAAAAAAGTCCCTATTACAACAAGAATAACCATTGATAACCAAAAAATTTTGGACAACGCTAAAAAAAATATAAAAATTCCTAAAAAAACAGTACCTGTACAAATCATAATGTCTTTCCGAACTATTTTTGAAAAATAAGCTGTAATAAGTGAACCAATAACAGCGCCAAGTCCATTGGCAGACATTAGAAATCCAAAACCGCGCGCATCTGATTTAAGAATTTCTTTTGCAATTATTGGCATTAATACAATATAAGATAACGCAAAAAATGACATTATTCCAGTTGCTAAAAGTAAATTTATAATAATTGGCTGCTGTTTTGTATATGTAAAACCATTTTTCAACTGGGTTAACATATCATCTTTTTTTTCACTATTTTCTGATTTATAAGGTTCCTTAATAGCAATAAAAGCTATAATTACAGCAAGAAAACTGACAGAATTTATATAAAAATTATAAGCAGGTCCCCATATACCTAAAACAAGTCCGGCTAATGCCGGTCCCAATAGACGGGCAGTATGAAATTGAGCTGAATTTAAAGCAATAGCATTAAGAAGGTTCTCTTTTGGTACAATATCAGATACAAACGCCTGCCAGGCAGGGATACCAATTGCATTCATAATACCAGACCCTATAGTAATTATAATAATCAAATGGATATTATGATGTTTGATTGAAACAAGTACCCCTAAAATAAATGCAAGTATCATCATTGCTGTTTGTGTCCATATAATGAGTTTTTTCCGATTAACATTATCTGCAGTTACTCCGGCAAAAAGAACCAGCAAAAAGATTGGAATATTTGAACTGAAATTTACCAGTCCAAGATAAAAAGCGGAATTTGTAATAGAAAATACAAACCAGTTAAGAGCTATGGTCTGCATCCATGTCCCAATATTAGAAAGAAAAGCTCCGCTCCAGAAAAATTGAAAATTTTTATAATCAAACGAAGCAAATAAACGCGATTGATTATTTTTTCTTTCTGTAATATTTATATTAGGATTTTGACCACTGTTATTGTTATTTATTTTATTATTTAAAGACATATATTATTATTTATCATAAGTATTCCATAATTGCTTGCATTGTATAGTAAAAAAGTGTAAAAATCAATAAAAAATTAAAAGATATTGACAAATTAATAGGAATATAATAAATTTATTTTGATCTTTTGTTAAATATGAAAATTTCATAAGGTAAAATTAATCGTATCAATAGAAAAAGAATGGCAAAGTGAATTAAGATATCTTCTAAAAAGTATTCACAAAAGAACAGAACATTTTTCCTCTGAAGAAATTGAAAGAGATATAACTCTTGCAACAAAATGAAGAACCTCGCAGCAAGCTGCGAGGTATCTTCTGTCTCTGATAGGAATATTTTATTATTTATATTTGTGCCAATTCATCCCTGCAGTAAACTGCAGGGTATTCTTGGCACTTCCAGATAAAAAAGTCAAGCGCATACCACAATCTTCTTTTTTGGTTTAATATGTATTGGAGTTAGACAATAAACACGAGCTAGTTTACTCGCAGTAAAAAGATCTCCGCTTCGTAAAGCTTCTCTTACATCATCCAATTTTTCTGCATCTTCCAGTGATAAATACGGTGACCATCCATCACTTGAATCAATTAATTCAATATTAACCTTAGCAATATAGTCGCCTTCGTATACAAGTTTTAAGTGCTTTCTCTTTTTCATCTTCTTCTCTCCATAAAATCATCGGTCCATATAGAACAGTTGGGTTTATAAGCTGTAACTAATACAGCGGGTGATGAAACATTTTTTGGGATACCCCATACAACATGTATTGGATTTCCTCCTTTATCTCTTTGCAATACAAGCACACATGGTCCTTTTGAATATTTAGGATAATCTTCTATGACTTTACCATCATTAACACTTGCAACAATTTCTTTTATCATAAGACCATCTTCAGCTAATTCATCGTAGCCGTGATTAGATATTTTAATTTCACCTTTTTTAATAAGATTGATAATTTTTTCAAACGTTTTACTCATTAATATATAATAATATATTTTATAATAATATCAACTATTTTTTTAGGACAACGTGGCAAAAACTAAAAGATATTGACAAATTGATAGGAATATAATAAATTTATTTTGATCAAAAAACAATAAATAGGGAATACGCTTCAATATGAGATTAAAAAAAATCAATAAAAAATTAATAAAACCAAATATAAAATTATCGACAAATTAATTTATTTGATATAAAATATTTTCTGGGAAGTTAAACAATTTTAAAAAGAGATGAAATATGCCTGAGATTAGCCGATTTTTAGGAATTGTAATTTATATGTATTATATTAAATAAAATCGAACCATTGGAGTAGAAAAATGATACCATGGGTAATTAAAGCAAAATATATTAAAGATTATAAAGTGTGGCTTTATTTTAATGATGGTGCAGAAGGAGAAATAGACTTCTCATCAGAATTAGATGGAAAAATTTTTGAACCATTGAAAGAGATTTCCTTTTTTAAAAAATTTAAAATTAATGGACATACTCTATACTGGGACAATGGAGCTGATTTCGCACCAGAATTTTTACGTAAAAAAATAGCCTAACTTGAGGTATAGGAAAAAAATAGAGGGACAATACTTAAAAAGTTAACTGTCATAAAAGTTTAAATTTATTTTTTTAGCGACAAACAAAAAGAAAATATGATACAATTTGCAAAGGGGAATTATGCCAAAATTATATGAATACCTTGGACTTATAATATTATTTTATTCAAATGAGCATGAACCAATACATGTTCATTGTAAACATGAGAATAAAGAAAGCAGGGCAGAAATAATATTTGAAAATGGAAAATTTAAAAATATTCTTATTCAAGAAGTTAAAGGTAAAGAACCATTAAATAAAAATGATTTAAAAAAATTTAAAAAACTTGTTGAATCCTATAGAGATGACATTGTAAGAAAATGGGTTGATTTTTTTGTTTATAATAAGGAAGTTACTTGTGAAAAAATCACAAAGAAGCTTTAGGAGGGTTATCATGACTATTTCAATTATCAAAGCACAATATTTAAATGATTATAAAATAAAATTTATTTTTTCCGATGGTGTTGAACAAGTAATAAATTTTAAAAATTTTTTATACAGCGCAAAAAATCCTATGACTAAAAAATATTTAAACTCTTCTCTGTTTAAAAAATTCAAAATAAAGTATGGTGATATAGAATGGAATGATTATGAGTTATGTTTTCCTTTATGGGACATTCACGAGGGAAAGATAAATTAAAGAGATAGAATGCATGTTCATATTATTTCTCCCGAAGGAGAAGCAAAATTTTGGTTGGAACCTACGGTTGCATTAGTAAATTACTCGGGCTTTTCTGCAAAGCAATTGAATTCTTTGCAAAAAATTATTGAAAGGCGCAAAAATGAAATTATTAAAAAATGGAAAAAACATCTCAAAACCCGAAATAACTAATATTTCAGAACATGGATTCTGGATATATTTGAAAGGTAAAGAATTTTTCCTTTCTTTCAACGAATATCCATGGTTTAAAGATGCTAAAATATCATCAATCACTGATGTGGAGTTAATGCACGGACATCATTTATACTGGCCCAAACTAGATGTTGATTTAACTACAGAAATTTTAGAAAACCCTGAAAAATATCCATTAACATATAAATAAAATATGAAATATAGTGTAATTCTATCTATTAGCGGTTCTGCGGGTGATGGAAAATACAAAAAGTCCAATCATGAAAACTCCAAGAAAAGCTTCCAGCATTACTATATATCTTACCCAGTGAGAGGGGTCAGGATACCAATCTCCAAATCCAAGAGTGGTAAAAGTAACAACACTGAAATATAATGAATCTGAAAAATTTAATTTGTATGGAATAGCATAAGCTGCATTATTTATATTAGGAATTATACTGCCTGAAAACCAATAAATTGCAGCAAAAATAAATATAATAATTATTGAAGAACGAATAGTAAAAAGCGGTTTCTCTCCATATCCATAAAGGTAGTAAGTGAAAATATTAACTAAATAATTATTATATTTTTTATTTTTTAAAAAATTTTTACGCTCCATTTCTTTTTCTTTTAGAAATGCCCAGCTTTGATCTTCATAACGCCCAATGCTATTAAAATTATTTTTAAGCATAATATATATTTCTCTAGCGTCCGAATATTCCTTATTTTTTTCCTGTTCAAGTTCCAAAGGAATAGTTTCTTTTGTTATCTGCGAATTTCTTAAAGTTGTATGATTTAAATTTAAACTTTTAATAAATTTCGCTCTTATATCAATTCTTTCTAAATGAGTTTCCACAAAAGAGGTTGGTCCGTTAAAATTCACCTGATTGAAATTAGCGCTATGCCTGAATTCTGTTTTTAAAAATAATGCTTTATCATTAAAAGTAGCTTCCCAGAAAACTGCTCTATCTGCAAAAACTGTTTCAATAAAAACAGTTTCCCTTTTAAAATTTGCTTCGGAAAAATCTACTGATTTATTAAAAAAAGCTTCATTAAAATGAGTATGCTGATTAAAACATGCTCCATTAAAATAAGCATTCTTTAAAAATTGTGTTTTTGCAAACCAGATCTGATGTATTCCTGATGAATTTTCTTGTCCAAATACGGTTCTTAAAAAATATACTTCGGAATTAAAAAATGAATCATCAAAACTAATTTTACCGGATAAAATTGAGCTGGTAAAAATAACTTTGTTTTCAAATATGCAGTTATTAAATATGACATCCTTTATATTTACTTCTCTGAATTCTACAGATCCTGAAAAAGTAACATTTATAAAATGTAAATTTTTTAAACTAGAACATTTATAGATTATCGGATCATTAATAACTGCATTTTCTATTATAAAATCATCTTCTTTATTGATTATTCCATATATTTCTTCAGCTTTATATTCTTTCATAAATTTTCACAAATTAAATTCCCAATGCTTTTCTCTTTTTATTAATATGATCAATAATTATCTGTGCAGCTTTATTTGGGTCTGGTTCAAAAACAAATTTTCCGCCAGTTAGATTTTCCATTTCATTGTAAAGCAGGTTTGTCATGTTTTCACTGCCTGTTACCTGATGCTGAACACCAACCAAAACCATTGCTCCCTGAGCAACAAAATAGTTACCGATAGAAAGCGCTTTTTCGCTCATCCATTCGATTGCAACTCCTGCTACAGGCAGTTCTGAATAATCTTCAGCTAATCCATGTTTAATCATTTCAGTGCACGCAATCAAAATTCGGCTATTATCAACACATGATCCACAGTGGAGCACAGGTGGACATCCCACTGCTTCGCAAACTTCTCTTAATCCATTGCCAGCCAAATCTTTTGCTTCAGGAACCATTAAACCTTCTTTAGCTGCTGCTATTGCAGCACAACCTGTTTGCACTACTAAAATATCATTTTTAATAAGGATTTTTATTAGTTCAACAGTTGGTGCATCCGCAGTAAAACGCGGATTATTGCATCCAACAATTCCTACCACACCTTTTATGCGTCCATTTTTTATATTCTCTACAAGCGGATAATATGAACCTTTGTAGGTTCCTCCCTGCATATAATTAATTGTCTCATGACTGAAACCTGCTACAAGATCCATTTTTTTATCAGGTATATTTACTTTTGCCTGATCACGATTTTTATAATTATTTATTGCCTCTTTTAAAATATCTTTTGCTCTGTCATAAGCATGTTCTTCATCAAATAAAATCTGTACAGCACCTTTCACAACAGCTTTGCGTGAAGTAGAAATAATTTTTGTATGAAAACATTTAGCTACTTCGGTTAAAGAAGGCATAATACACTGTACATCCACTACCATAGCTTCCACTGCGCCAGTAACAATAGCCAATTCCTGCTGCAAAAAATTACCGGCAACAGGCAGTCCGCGGCGAACAAGCACTTCATTTGCAGTACAGCAAATACCAGCGAGATTAACTCCTTTTGCTCCAGCTGATTGCGCAAGTTGCTGAATTTCAGGATCATTTACTGCATCAACAATTACCATAGATAGAAGAGGTTCATGTCCATGAATTAAAACATTAACCATATCTTTTTTCAATACACCCAGATTTACTGTTGATCGTATTGGTTTTGGAGTACCAAACAAAATATCTGTAATTTCAGTTGCGAGCATACATCCTGCCCAGCCATTAGCCAATGCAACTCTCATCCCTGCCATTGTAATTTCTTTATAGTCCGAGCCCATACCCATATTGGTTCTATGTAAAGCTTCAACAATCTCTTCATTAACTCCTCTTGGCACAATTCCCAATTTTTCCCATACTTTAATTCTCTTTTCAACAACACGTTTTAAAAAATGCGGTTTTGTACGGCTCTTCTCAAAATCAGAAATCGCAGCAAGCGCTACATCTTTTGCTATTTCTTCTTTTGTTCGTCCTTCTATTGGAATTTCCATATCAAGAGCTACCTGTCTTAATTTATGTTCATCAGTAATTTTATATGATGTTGTTTTACCTTCTGCAACATCAAGCAAAACATATGACATCTCAAGTCCATGATTTGAATGCGCTGCTGTTCCCGCTGCAACACTTCTTGTTAATGTTCTAGCTGCGATTAAATCTGCATCTGCTCCGCAAACACCATTTGTAGCACCTGTTTTAGGATTTAATCTGCATGGACCCATATTACAAAAACGGCAGCATGTACCTTTTACTCCGAATACACATTGAGGTTGAAGTGTCTGGTAACGGTCCCATGAAAGCGAAATTTTTTCATTACATGCTTTATCTATCATACATACTGAAGCTGAATCATATGCTTTTTGAGCTGAAGTTCTTTCATCTTTACTCATATATAATTTCTCCTTTTTAAAAATTTTTTTAAAGGAATAGCTGGCATTCGTTTGAGAATTTGTCTTACAGGATCAACCAATATACCAACTGATTCTAAAGCAGTAACACCTAATATAGGTTCAACATTTTCAGGTCCAAATATAACTCTACCTGAAGTTAATTCTCCCATGAACTCAATTTCAGCTAATCCAAAATCATATTCAACAGTCTTACCATCTGCTAACTCATAACTCATTCGTCCTCTGCGTGAGATTCCTGCTTTTTCCAATGCACTGGCTGAGATCATGCAATCAGTTGCTCCTGTATCAACTAAAAAATCTGCTTCGAATTTTTCTTCTGCATTTTGGCTCGCTTTTATCCTTGTGGTAACATGAATCAATCCCATATCAATTCTCCTTCCCTTCGAAAATAGTGAATTTCTTGCTATTTATATTTCACTATTCACGGTATTTATAACATTGATGGCATTGAAAGTGCTGGATGATTAACTTTCTGCAAGAACTCCACTAATTTTTCTATATCCGTTGCTATTGTCTCATCTGCAATTTTATCTAACAAATCCGGAGCGCCTTCTTCTTCAGCTCTTTTCTGTAATTTTTCACGCAGACTTTCTTTCAATTCTTTAGGCATCCAAACAATTCTTTTTAAACCGCCATCAGCAGAAATAAATTTTTTACTGGTAATATAAATTCTGCCTACTCCTATAAATCCCGGAGTCTGAAGTCCTCCTCCTACTGAACCGGCAAGAGTAGAAAATTTCATCCCTACCGGAGTCATTTCAGTAAAACCTCTATTAACAATCATCACACCATTTGCTTCCGGAACAAGACCGACAATACATTCAAAACAACCGCATGATGTCATAGGTTCAATAATCATTGAATAAGCATTGAATCTTTCAATCCCCTGATTGGATTTTGCATAAACAAACTGGTTAACACCTTCCCACTGACCTAATTTCTCCTCAATGGTTTTTCCTTTTTTAACAGGTTGGTTAGGACCAAGCGGATCAATTTCAAATGCAGCTTTACCATCCAGCCAATTATATGCTCCGCACAAACCCAATCTTTCAGGGGTGATCATGCAAACATGATTAGGCGCATAAGACTGACATAATGTGCATGAATAGAAAGTATCAACTGCTTCATCTGTAAGCCCTGCCACCCTGTCATCACGTTCTTTATATGCTTTTCGCGCTACTTCAATTTTGGTTTTAATTTTATTCTCATCGGTAATAAGCGTTACCTGCACTTTATCAACTATTGCAGGAAATTCTGAATGTAATCTTGCATGAATAATCTTTGCAATATGCTCTAATCTAAATCCGGCATCATATGCTTCTTTACTAATGCGTATCCAGTTCATATCACGCTGTCCCATGTGGAATATTCCATGCGCTTCACTTATAAAATGATGAATTTTTCTTTCAAGAATTGATTCGAAATCTTTTTGCATTTTTCTTCCAGCTACTTCAACATAAATACCTAATGGATATAGTCCTGCTTTTTCATCAACTTTTGGTCCATCAATGATGATTTTATTGTCATCAATTTCATCCATTTTTCTGCCGATAACATATTCAAAAGTAAGCGATTTATTTCCGCCAAACTCCAGAAAAGTATCTTCTTTTCGAACTCTTTCACCTTCAAATGCCGGGCCATAAGGAACAGGGACAGGCACATGTGATATTTCTACTTTTAATCCACGAACTTCTATACATGTATCAACCATTTTCTTAGGATCCAGTTGTTTTACAACTTCTTCATATCTGCAAACACCGTTAGGCCTTATTTCAGGAACTTCCGAATCACAAATTGCAGGGAATCCGAAATTTATTGCACCGGCTCCTGTTGCCCATTTCAGATCATCAAGAGGACCTAAAACCATAGCAAAAGCATGGACACGGTCAAGAGTATATTTTAAGATACGTTTATAATCTCCGCCTTTAATACCGCCAAAAGTAATAGTTGAACGAGCTGCAAAATTAAGAGCATAAATAGTGGAAATTGTATCCGGACCAAGAGGGACAATATATGTTTCCCATCCAATTTCAATATTTTCCTGTCTAAGCTGTTTTGTAACACTATTCCCGTTACTTTCACCTGCCAGGAATATTAATATTTTTTTCTGCTGAAGCTCGCGAACATATTCAACTGCCTGTTTATTTGTTGGAGCAGCGCCAAGGATAACAACAAATCCCGGCATACGTCCATCAACAAGCTGAATACCCAAATCACGTAAAATAGTATCAGTAATAAAACCGTTGTATGTAAATCCATCAGCTTCTTTAAAAGGCTCTTTTCCATAAATATATCGCACTGCCGTAATTATTTCTTCAGCAAACATTGTAGCTACACCGGCATCCAGAGCTTCTCCCAGATAAGGCAGCCACAATTTATTATCAGGTAAATAATTTATTGTTAGTGATTTTGCATAATCTAATTCTTCCTGCATCTGCCCAAGTGTTTCCACTCTTTTTCCGGTAAAACAAAAAATCAATGGCAGTGCAAATGCTGTATCGGGAAATTCAAATTTGAAACCCGCACCTTTATCAGCAATTGCTTTTTTTAACATAACATCTGCTTCTTTCAATATATTTTGCGCGCCACGAATAACTGCTGTTGCAATATACTTTGACATATAATACCCCCTTAATTATTAAATTAAGCCTGATAAATCAGGCAACTACAAAAATCTCAAATTCCTGTACCTTAAATTATGCTGCATAATTTTTTAAATAATTAACTATTCCATTTGCTTCCCGAGGTCCAACTTGAATTTCCCAGTTTGCAAGTTTAGCTTCAATTCCACCTTTCAGTACTGATGTATACCCTGGAATAATCAATTTTTTATGTTTTATCATATTTTCTATTCCGCTATTTTGAACAAATTTTGCGATTTTTTCTGGAGTAAATTTACCTGCTGCCCAGGCTGTTAAAACTGAAAGCCCTTCAACATCTGCTACCATAAGCCAGGTAGGGACTTTACTATTTTCAATCTCACCTGCCACAATAAAATAAGTTAATGAAAAATTAGTTGTTATCAGCACTGGCGAATTTTCATTCGCATCTCCAATCTTGTATATTTTCTCTTCTACCTGCATTGGTTTCTGCGGATCTGTATATACATTCTGACGGAGAACAAGAAGAGGGACAATTTTTTCTTTTTTAGTGTCATTCATAACTATAATAGAAGCATATTTGCAAACACCTACGGCTGCGATCTGAGCTTCTAAAAGACTATCCCCTTCGCTATAACGTTCTGTGAACATAATTGATGGAAATCCCAATGGTTTAAAATTTTTCTTTATTGCAGATCTGCGGATTTGTGTAAAATCCTGTACAAGTGAACCTAACTTTTCTGATTTAGGATCAAGAACTAAATCTTTATAACCAAGAGCAATTATTTTTTCAGTTAAAATGCTTAATGCCTGTAGTCCGCCTGTTATAGTCGTAACAACCATTGGACATGCCTTTTCTTTAGCAAGCGCAGTCATTGCTTCATAATTATTTTCATTAGCAGAACAAAACAGAGGTTTAGATTGAGAACAGATTTCCAGCGCAGCTTTTAAATTATCAATATTGCTGGAGTCTAATATTAAAGGACGGCTAACAATTGATTGAACTAATTTTATTGTATCTACAAATTTATCTTTATCCCCAGAAGTATTTCTAATATAAATTAGATCCACTTTCAAATGCTGTCCTACACGTTCATAAACAAATTCCTTAATCCTCGAAACTATTGATTTAATATTTTCCGATGAATCGTTATCATTTATCAGTTGAGCAAAACCAGGCGGATTATAAAAAGTTTTTTCATGTCTGAATAATACAGTTTCTTCACCGATTTTAAAAGTATCTTCTCCAGTGCCAATTTTTATTAATCTTATTGGCGGTTCTGATGCTGCACCAAGAATCTCACGCGCTTCAGCTGATGCATCAGGGCAATCATCCAATGAAGCCTGTTTTGCAGCAAGTTTCATTGCAAAAGCAAGGCAGGTCGGATATTTACATTTCCCACAATTTGTTTTTGGTAAATATTTAAATATTTGTATTCCAGTTAAAGCCATTTATTATTCCTCCTTCTTAAATTCATATCAACTTTGCAATTGTTTTTCTAACCAAACTTACTGCTTCAGGATGTCTCATTATTAACATATCACCGCCGGCAGAAAGAAAAGAAATAGATGTTACTGCTTCCCACATTATACCCCGAGTGGTATCATCGCCTAATTCCGGAGCTTTTGATTTAGCTTCTTTTACTTTCCATGCTTCAGTCCCGACATCATTAACAATCGGCATCTGCATCATTAAATCATTTTGCAGCAAGCTTGCAATTTTTATTCTTTCGATTACTGAATATGTATATTCCATTCCATAACCTAAAGCGCTGGACATTGTATCCATAAATATTTTATCTGCAGGAAATCCAGTTTGAGTCAATAAAATATTTAATTGTTTTGCCAGATTTATATCCAGATCCGATAAAGCAATCAGGCTGTGTCCGCATGAAGTTGCAGCAGCAGCAAAAGTTTTATAATTAGCTTCCTGCGCTTTTCCAATAATACAATTTTTATCTTTAGCAGCTTCCGCACATTTTTGAATTATTTCCATATCTTTTTCTATATGATTGCTTCCCAAAATAATTAAAGGAACATTAATCGCATTTACCACTTTTTTTACTGTTTCTGCAGCATTAACCGCGGAAGTGTTTTTATTATCTGGATGTGTACTGATTAGCCTTAAACATATCAAATCCGCTTTTAATTTTTGTTCAGCATATTGAGCCCAGCTAACAACATCCCGCATAACATCCCCATATGCTGTTTTTAATGTATCAGCCCATTCTTCAGGATATATATCAGTAATTTCTATTGCAATAACAGGTTTATGCGGAATCGTTCCTTCAAAAGTAAGAAAAGGAAGAGTAGATTCTCCGCCTATCTTTACAGTATTGCTACCCGTCCCTATAACCATTTCTTTTATTTTTCCTGAATAGATTTCTTTTGGTTCTACAAAAGACATTTTGCTACCTCCTGATTTTTTATTTATTTTCTTATACATAATTTTACAGATAAATAGACAAAAAAATTTACTATTTTTTATTCAAATTGTCATACTAATGAATATAAATAACTTATCAAAGCTTAAAATGCTGATATTTTATCACTGAAAAATACATAAGGCAAGGCATTTTTAATGAATTATTGGATTTTTTTTTGAATGGTATGATTTAAAGGTTATATGGATGTTTTTTTTACCTGAAAAGCATTTTATAAGCGTTCAGCCATCAGTTTTCAGTTATCAGTTTTAAAGATGTTAAAATGCAAAAATAAAAAATAGAGAATCGAAAATCTTGCTTTTATCTTGATTTTTCTTTTTCTTAGTGCTGAATGCTGACTGCTGATAGCTAAACGCTCACTTTCATTTGTTTACTAATTTTTTTCTTTTTAGATATGAAGATACTTCTTCGCTTATATCTTCTCCCTTATAAACAGAAACAACAATATCATCTTTTTGAATTTTCTCAGTTAAATAACTTTCTTCAACATTATTTAATACTTCAGCTATTTCTGGCAGGGAAAGTTTATCACCAAAAATTATAATTGATGCATGAACAAATTCTTCGAAATGCAAATCTATCTGTCCGGCGCAATCAATCCCTTTCCAGATAAAATATTGTTCTGATGATGAAGTTCTCACTACTCTGCTAATTTTAATCATTACTCACCTTTTAAAGTAGTAGTTGAAGATTAATTAAAGAGCACAAGTTAATGATATGATTATTCTATAATTTGCACTTGTGCTCTTAGCTCTGGGATTATTCTTTTTATCGGTAGGTTATTAAAAAAAGTTTAACAGGAAATAAATATTCGTGATTTTTTCTTTACTCAACTTGAGTAATTAACACCTCATATCCTCTCAACACTTTATCTAATTTGAGCCTTATTTGTGTTATGTCAATAGATATTTTGGTTATTGTTTTAATGCTGAATAGCAAATCTTTTATGCTTTTTTGTAAATCATTTAAATTGTTTTGTGAAAGATTATATACATTATTTAATTTTTTGACAACTTAGCTGTAAAAATTATTTTTTCTTCCTCTGTCCCTATTGCTCGTAATATTCCTTTATTGCTGCCATTGCCAATATGCAGTCCCTGCTGCTGCACAGTAGAAAGATCAAATCGAATCTCTACTCCCGGCTCAATTGTCAATGTTGCGGCATTGGCTTCATCACCATAGACCTCAATAGTAGAAGTAACAATATAAGGGCTGTTCGCTTTTGTCCATATGGTATCAGAAGAAATTCTTCCTTCCACATAAGTAGCAGTATAAGCTCTGGCTGGCAGTATAATAAAGCTGTGACGAAAAGGGAAACTCGGGGAGTTTCTTTGTGAATTATTGGTCTATTGCAGCCGTCCCCTTCTTTCCTGTTTTAAAACTTCAAGGCTCACTAAAACTACTATTTAACTTTTTAAAATCAGTTTTATCAAATGTTATGACGGAAGAATCCTCTGTTTTTGAAAGGACAGATAGAAAAATATCTTGTATGTCTATTGAATGGACAGCGTATAATTTTAAACTTTCAAGAAATATATCTTTATTCAAAAATGTTTTAATTCCTTTGTAATTGATAAACCTGCTAAATTTTTCTACTATCTCTTTCCGTGGGATGCCGTAAACTTTATTCAATACCCATATAACTTCCGCAAAAACAAGTTCAGTAAGTAATATTTCATCCTCACCAAATTCAATCTTTTGAACAAATGCCTTTGTTTTTAAAAACTTTTCTTCATCATCTCCAAGAAAAAATCTCAGGATAACATTTGCGTCAATTATTTTTTTGGGTAATTTCATAAGCCACCATATTTCTTGCTTTATCTAAAGCCTGTTCCATCGAAATTTTATTTTTCACGACATATTTTTTAAAGCAACCCGCAAGTTTTTCCGTGGAAACATCCGGTTTCCTTAAAATACCTTCATTATCTTTTACCCCTATTTCAACAAAATCCTCAACTTTAAGCCACTCCCTCAATTTTTTAGGCAATGTCACCTGCCCTTTTGGGGAAACCTTTAAAATATAATCCATAGTTATACCTCCTTGCTATATTCCTACTTTGAATATAGTATAACTTTTAATAAAAGTCAAGCTATATTAGCTAGTATAACTTTTAATGCTTGAAATGCCTTATCCCTGTAAGTCCCATCGCTAAATTGAAAAAAACTTTAGGGGATAATACTATAACAAAATCATACATGAAACTTTAATAGAATTTAACCACATCTGATGTTCCTCATTAGAAAAATTTATCCTGACCTGATTAAAAGTTTAAGTATAAATTATTATGTTAACAGGAAGATGACTCTTTTGGTAATGCAGGGACAATGGCATTGAATGCAGAGGAAGGGCTTGCATCTGCCTGATCCTTATATGAAATGACACAACCTTTTACATATCATCCCCGACATGTTTTATCGGGGATATAACTTATTATTTTTTTAAATTTTGTGCAATATTTTGTGTTTTAGCTTTTTCTCTTTTAACTCTTCTTAATATTGTAGATACACGGGCTTCCACTGTCATTGGATCGAAAGGTTTGGTAATATATTCTTCTGCACCTGTAACAAAACCTTCTATTTTATCTCCAACTCCTGATTTAGCAGTAAGCATAAGAACCGGAATAGAACTTGTTTCCGGATTTTCTTTTAAACGCCTGCAAACTTCAAGTCCATCAATCCCCGGCATCATTATATCCAGAACTATCAAATCAGGTCTTTGTTCATTTACAATTAAAATAGCCTCATCTCCATTTTTAGCTAAAAGTATATCAAACATATCATTACTTAAACTTTGAGAGAGTAATTCACGTATATCTGGATCATCATCAACTATCAAAACTCTATCTTTTCTTGCCATAGTATTCTCCTTTTATACCGAATGGTAATGTCAAAAATTAACCACAGAGAACACAGAGATTTTAAAAATTATAAAAATGTGGTTCATTTTTTCATCCCTTTTTAACATTAAATTTCATAATATTTTATATTAGCACATATGCTTTTAAATTTCAATAATTTCTTGCTAAAAAAAAAATTAACCACAGAACACAGAATATTTTTTATTATATTTTTATTTATTACTCTGTGTTCTCAAAAAAAATCATGAAATACAAAGCTTTCATAAATGAAGAACCTCGCAGCAAGCTGCGAGGTATCTTCTGTTTCTGATAGGAATTATTTATTTATTTATATTTGTGCCAATTCATTCCTGCAGTAAACTACAGGGTATTCTTGGCACTTCCAGATAAAAATTAATTTGAGGACACAGAGTTTTAAAATTATAAATATATCTCAGTGTGCTCTGTGGTTCATTTTTTCGATTTTGGGGAATTTCCGTGCAAAAAAAATTTTAATATTTAATTTTCCCTTTTACAATACATGCATGAATAAACCCAATCCCATAAGCATAATGTTGTCCGAAAAGTAAAATCGGGACTACAAAAGCTGCACGAAAATCCTTAATCGTTTTTATTGATATAAAACCTACAAATAATAAAATCAGACAATAGAAAATAACTGCCGATTTTAGAACAATAACTGCTAAAGGTGAATAAAATGAAGCAATTAATAAAATTAATATACCCATTATCATTATCACAGGTAAAACATGAGCAAACTCCAATAATTCTCTATGAATTCTCCATAATTCTACCCTGCTGTAACCTCTGGTATATATCTGCCGCAAAAAACTTTTTAAACTGGCTCTCCTTTTATGCCAGACAAATACATCCGATGCAAAAAGTAATTTATAACCTGCTTTTTTCATTCTATAACCTAATTCTATTTCTTCTCCCGGAGCAAAACCTTCAATAAATAAACCAACTTCATCTAACGCTTTTTTTGACATTGCCATACAGAAACCTCTGGGATAATATTTGCCGACTTTAACGCCTGTAGTGCCTCTTATCCCGCCTGTACCAATAAACGATGTAAGTGTATAATTAACGCATCTCATAAAAAAAGGATCATCCGGCAATGCTCTATCACTGCATCCAAGAGCACCAATTTCAGGATTATCAAAATATTTCAAAATACTTTTTAACCAGTCTTTTTCAAATAAACAATCATCATCAGTTGATATTATTATTTTCCCATTTGAGTTGTTTATCCCTATATTTTTCGCTGCTGAAATGAATTTCTTATTTTGTTTAAAATATTTTAAAAGATACCCGACTTTCTGTTTAAGTTCATCAACTACTTTAAATGTATCATCAGTTGAACCATCATCAATTACAATAACCTCATATTTTTCTTTTGAAAAATCAAGATTATCAAGAGATATAAGAGTTTCGCTTAGTATTTTACTTCTATTGTAAGTTGGAATTATGATTGAAGCATCCATTTTTAATCCTGAATTATTTTAAAATATTCTTCCACATATTAAAAGCTGTTCTGGCTTTATTTGTGAACTCTTTATAGGATTTAGTTTTAAATAATTGTTTTAAAATATATAAAATATTAAAATAATGCTGTTTATAAAATTTTCTTACATATTTTACTAATTCCTTATCAGTAAGATGCGGATAAGAAATAATAGATTCACGAGTATGATATATTGGCGTATATTCATCTACTGTCATCCATCCTTTAGCTTTAGCAATATCATGGAATTCTGTTCCTGGAAATGGAGTACAGACCTTAGCATGAACAATCGGTATATCAAGTGCATTAACTTCTTCTATTGTTGATCTTATTGTTTCCTTTGTTTCAAGCGGAGAACATCCGAAGAGTATATTCAGTTCAGGTTCTATACCTGCTTTTTTCAATAAATGAATACAATTTTTTATTGTTGATATTTTTAAATTTTTCTTTATATCATCAAGTATAGCTTGATTAAAAGATTCAACTCCAAGATCAATAAACTTCACTCCGGCACCGGCAAGTGCATTAGCTATCTCTTCATCCTGAATCATATCAGGTCGCGCAAGAACTGCTATTTCCAGCTGCAGGTATTTAATACCACTCAGAATTTCTAATGTTCTTTCTCTGCCCCAGATAAACTGATCATCTATCACAAATACTGATTTATAGCCTTCTTCTTTAATTCTATCAAACTCTGAAATTATATTTTGCGGACTTCTTTTAGTGACAGGAGGTTTATTTTTATAATAGCGTTTCCATTCAAGCTCTCTTGCAAAACTCAAAGAATTTGGCATGCAATAATAGCATTGAAACGCACATCCGCGTGAAGTAAGCATTGTTGTCCCTGGCAATTTTTTAAATTTTGGATTATAATATTTATATGGATCAGCAAATAATTTTCTATCAGGTAATGGCAGAGTATCAATATCCTTTATATATTCTCCCGGAGCATTATGTATAACCTCATTATTTTTTTGATAACTCAATCCATTTATTTTATAATGTTCTTTTTTTGAATATTTTTGGACAAAATCCAGAAGTCCGTATTCAGGTTCACCTCTAATTACAAATCTATTTTCTGATAATAAATAATTTTCAGGTTTATAAGTTGGATCAGAGCCAATGAATACAATACAGGTATCCTTGCCCTTTTTTGATTCGATATAAGAAGCAGCTTTCAAATCAGGATTTCTGCTTAAAAACACACTATAAAATACATAAATATCTGTATCTCCTGAAATAGCATCATCAAGCAATTTATTTTCAACAGGACAGTCTATTATTTTTACATTAAATCCATTTTCTTTTAATAATGTAGCAGGATAAAGCAAAAAAACATTATGCTGAAAAAAGAATGCATAATTGCAAAAAATTCTTTCAGGATTTTTATCTTCTCCTGAAGTTGGGATTAAAAAAGTTATATTCATAATAACTCCTATGAAAATTGAATTTTACTCAACAATCTCTGATACAGGTACAATTTCTATACCACACGATTTTAGCTCTGGAAGCATTTCTTTAATAACTTCTGCTGTATTAATTCTTTCAACATGTCCAATTCCAATTGCTTTACCATATTTTTCTGCAATTTCAATTAATTCAATAAACTGACCTCTTATATATATAGGATCATCTATATTATCCAGAAAAACATCTCTTGAACTAAATTTTATATCTTTTTCATCAGCGATCCTTCTTGCTACTGATTTATTAATAACAAGACTATCAATAAAAAATAAATCTTTTTCCTTAACCAAATCAAAAAAAATCCTCATTATTCTTTCATCTGATGTTATTTTTGATCCCATATGATTATTTATACCTTTAATATGAGGCATATCCACAAAATTCTTACTAAATACTTCTTTTATTTCTTCCTGTGTCATATTGCTAAAAATAGCACCCGGCCCTGTTTTTTCCTGTTTTGAATCCTTAGGAAAACTTTCCATTGGAAAATGCAGCATTATTTCAAATCCTTTCTCATGCGCTTCATTGGCAATCTGCTGCGAAAAAGTCAATTGAGGCAAAATTGAGAAAGTTATTGGAGCCGGGATGGAAAAAAAATATTTAACTTTATCATAGAAATTTCCAAAATCATCTATGATTAAAGCTATTTTTTTGGTGGCGGGTTTAATTAGTTTTTTTTTTCAACAATTTTTTTGATAATAATTAATTTTTCCAGAATTCGTTCTTTTAAGGTTATAATTAAAGTTAACTGTATTTCTTTTTCTTTATTTTGACTTAATTCACCCGTAACAAGTGCTCCAAATTTACTAACTTCTTTTGATATTTTTAATTGATAATCTTCTAATAATGCTCCTGTTGAAATGGAAATTTTTCTATTTACTTCAATCCATGTCACGCCCCATTCTTTTTTTTCCTCTCTATATTCTTCAATAACATCTTTATCCTGTATTTCTAATTTACCCAAAACTTCGATTATTGCTTGATCTACTTCTTGAAATTTTGATGTTAAATCTTCAAAAATAAAAATTTTCTTTATTTCTGAAATAAAAGGAATAGATTGATTATTGTCTTTGGTAAAATAAAAATATAAACCAATAGATAAACCAATGATTATAAATATTATTAAACAACCTTTATTATTTTTTGTATTTTTTTTTGCCATTATCGTCTACGTTAAATAATAATATCCGTCATAAACCAATTTTACCAATCCTTCCAGATATACTTCATTAAAATTATTATGAGAAGATTTGTAAGAAATTGTGAGTACATCATTACAGCGGGTTATAACTTCAATTGGAGATTTTGCATTATAATTAATTGCATAAATTAGAGCAGATGCAACAGAGCCGGTGCCGCATGAAAATGTCTCATTTTCAACACCTCTTTCATAAGTTCTGATCTTTATTTTATTTTTAGAAACCATTTCTGCAAAATTTACGTTAGTTCCCTGAGGCGAAAAATATTTATGATAACGAATAAAATTCCCTGTTTTTTGCACATCTACATTATCTATTTTATCAACAAAAATTACAACATGAGGAACTCCTGTATTAATAGAATTTATTTCAGAACGGTAACCATTAACTTTATAATGTATTTTTAAACTAAGAGGGTCCTGCATTTTAATTCTTACCTGATTATCATTAGCGTTTACCGATGCAAAAATGATTCCGCTTTTTGTTTCAAAGCTCATATTTTTTATTGGAACAATTTTTTTATCAAATGCAAATTTTGCTGTACATCGTGCTCCATTCCCGCACATTTCTGCTTCACTGCCGTCCATATTAAATATACGCATCATAAAATCAGCATATTTTGATTTTTCAATAAAAATAATACCATCTGCTCCTATTGAATGTTTCTGAGTACATAAACCTTTTGCAAATTCAGATAAATTTTTTTTAATTTTACCTTCTCTATTATCCATCAAAATAAAATCATTCCCGCTTGCATTCATTTTAGAAAATAAAATATTTTTATATTGTTCTTTCTGGATTAGTTCAATATAAGTTTCCCTGCTCCGAATAACATGAAAATTTTTTCCATTAACCAATACTTCACTGGCTCTAGGTCTTGAATTATAGTTAGATGACATGCTGAAACCATACGCTCCGGTAGAATTTACAGCAAGAAATTCACCCTCATCAACTTTTGGAAGCAATCTATCACGAGCTAAAAAATCTCCTGATTCACATATAGGGCCAACAATATCAACTTTTTCTTTAATTTTACTTGCTTTTTTTTCAACCGGAATAATTTCATGATACGCATCATAAAGAGTGGGTCGTATAAGATCATTCATGCCTGCATTAACAATAATAAATTTTTTATTGTCTGTTGTTTTATTGTAAAGTACTTTTGTCACCAATATCCCGGCATTTCCTACTATAGAACGGCCTGGTTCGAGAATTAGTCTGCAATTAATATCAACGAGTAAACTTTTAATTAAATTTATATATTTTTCCGGTGTAGGCGGAATTTCATCATTATATCTAATCCCCAATCCACCCCCAAGATTCAAATATTTTATTACTGTTCCTTCTTTTGACAATTCCCGTATTAAAGGAATTATTTTTTGTATGCTTTCATATAAAGGGGAGATATCTATCAGCTGGGATCCAATGTGAATATGGATACCAACAAGAGAAATATTTGGAAGTACAATAATTTTTTTGATTAAATCTTTAACATTCTTTATATTAATTCCAAATTTATTTTTCTTAAGTCCAGTTGAAATATATGGATGAGTTTTCGAATCTACATCCGGGTTTATGCGAATTGCGATACATGCTTTTTTATGTAATTTGCCGGCAACAGTATTTATATGTATAATTTCCTCGAAGGATTCCGCATTAAACATTAATATGTCAGCCAGCAAAGCTGATTCTATTTCGCTATCAGTTTTTCCAACACCGGCATAAACAATTTTTTTAGGTAATATCCCCGCATCAAGCGCTCTGAATAATTCTCCTCCCGATACAATATCAGCACCTGCTCCATTTTCCCTGAGCAAATTCACGAGTGACATATTTGAGTTAGCTTTTAATGCATAACATATTATTGGATCAAAGACTTGAAATGCTTTTTTATATGCGAGGAAATTATCTATCAGACATTTTGAACTATAAATATATACAGGAGTATTTTCGGATTCAACAATTTTTGTTATTTCCGTGTCTTCACAGGTCAAAATATTTTTTTTATTATAATAAAAGTAATTTATCATTTTATATTTTTATTGATCACTTCACCTAATGTCGCAACTTGCTCTTTTTGATTTTCTATAAAATCTTTAATATCCTTATGCTGTTCTTCTTCTTGATATGCTTTTTGACTTAATGATATTTTTTGTTCATTAACATCTATTTTTGTTACTTTTGCAAGGATTTCATCACCAGGTTTAAATAAATCTTCAAGTCTGCGATTCTGTTTATTTTCGATTTGTGAAATATGTATAAATCCTTCAATATCTTTTTCTAATTCAACTACTAAACCAAATTCATTTATTTCTTTAATATTTGCTTTATGATTAGAATTTACAGAATATTTTTCTGATAAAATCTGCCATGGATTTATCTCCAGTTGTTTTATACCAAGATTAATCTTTTGATTTTCTTTATCAATAGATAATATGACAGCTTCTATTTCATCATCTTTTTTAAATAATTCCTGCGCACGGCTATAACGCTTATTCCATGAGAAATCTGAAATATGAATAAATCCATCAATTCCGTCTATCATTTCTATAAATATTCCAAAATCCATAACATTTTTGATTTTACGTTTAAGTTTTGTCCCAACAGGAAATTCCTGTTCTAATTTATTCCATGGATTAGGCAGCATCTGTTTCATTCCAAGAGAAATTTTTTCTTCATTTTGATTTATAGCTAATATAACTACTTCTACTAAATCTCCGATTTTTGTAATTTCTGATGGATGCTCAATTCGTTTATTCCATGACATTTCTGAAACATGTACCAAACCTTCAACACCTTCTTCAAGTTCAATAAATGCACCATAATCTGTCATGCTTACAACTTTACCTTTGACTTTATTGCCAATTTTATATTTTTCTGTAATAGTCTTCCATGGATTTTCTGATTTCTGCTTTAATCCCAATGAAATTTTTCCTGCTTCCTTATCAACAGCCAATACTTTTACTTCAACTTCCTGTCCTACATGCAGTATTTCAGAAGGATGACTTATCCGTCCCCATGAAATATCAGTAATATGTAAAAGTCCATTGACTCCGCCAATATCTACAAACGCTCCAAAATGAGTTATGTTTTTCACAACTCCTTTTCGAATTTGTCCTTCTGCAAGGTCCCTGAAAAGAAGTGCTTTATTTTCATTTCTCTTCTCTTCTAAAATCACTCTGCGTGAAAGCACAATATTATTTCTTAAACGATTAATCTTGATAATCTTCATTTCCACTTCTTTACCAACATAATTATCAAGGTCCTGACGCAAATTAATATCTACCTGTGAAGCAGGCAAAAAAGCATAAACCCCATTAATATCAACCTGCAAACCACCTTTGACTCTTTTAGTAATGCGGCCTTTGATTGGTTCATTGTTCTTGTATGCTTGAGCTACTTTATCCCATGCAAAATAGTAATCTGCTTTTCTTTTGGAAAGGACTACTCTGCCATCCTTGTCTTCTATATTCTCGAGATAAACATTAATTTTATCTCCAACTTTATTGACGATATTTTTTACTGAACCACCAAATTCTTCTATTGAAATTATGCCTTCAGATTTATATTTAATATCAACATGAATAAAGTCATCATTAATTTCGATAATTTCCCCTGATACAACCTGTCCGACCTGTATATCCATCATACTATTTGAATACAGTTCTTTCAGATCCAATATTTCTTCATCTAATTCATCTTCATTCATGCAATCATTGGTTATATCATTTTCAATATCGACCTTCCCTTTTCTAAAATTTACTATACTATTATCCTTTTTTGTCGTAGTTTCTTTTTGTCTCGATGAGACCATGTTTTGCTGTAACCTCCTCCGTTTTTTTATGAAGTACCATGCGGCACAGCCGCAGGATAACTTCTCTCGCTAATTATGAATATTTTTTTATTGTGCCAATTCATGGCACATCCAGATAAATAATTTTGAAATTCTTTCTCTTCATCAAATGATTGAAAGGTATAAAGATGAGCTGACTTTGAAGAGTTAAAAGCGGTAAAAAACACATTAATCATAACAACCCGAATACTCATCAATTAAATTGCTCGAGAAAGATGCTATATTATTTTGTAATTTATCATAAATATCTGTTTTATGTCAAGTAAAATAAAAGCAGTTTAAAATGAAACGTTTAAAATACCAAAAAGAAAATTCAATATTCCTCCAACTGTAAAAGCATAAATAGTAATAAATCCCATTATAATCAAAGCTATTTTAAGCCCATGTTCTTTTATCATTATAAAAAAAGTGCTTATACAGGGAACAAATAAAGTTATAACTATAAGACTGATAACAATTTGAACTGTTGAGAGCATACCTTTCTGTGCCATATGAAACAGCCCTGCAGCGCCATAATCTCTTCTTAAAAAACCCAGAATAAACACTGAAATAGTTTCCGTTGGCAATCCTAACACCCCTTTGATTAATGGAGCACCAATTCTTTCAAGTGAAGATAAAGCTCCTATCAAATCCATAATAAAAAGGAATAGTGTACCTAAAATAAATAAAGGAACAGCTTCAATAAAAAACCATTTTGTTCTTGAATAGGTTTTTAGTATAATATTATAAATTTGAGGAAAACGTATTGGGGGTAATTCAATTAAAAAAAGGCTTCTTTCTCCCGGGATTATTTTAGAAGAAATAAATCCAACTAAAAAAATTTGTGTTATAATTATAAATACAATAAACATCGAAGCTTTTATAGGGATTTGAGAACTTATACCTAACATTACACCTAATTGAGCTGAACAGGGAATTCCCAGCGCAATTAATAATGTCGCTAAAATACGTTCTTTTTTTGTTTCCAGAATACGTGTTGTCATGCATGCCATAGTCCCGCACCCCAATCCCAGAACAAATGGCAGAACTGCTTTTCCTGTAAGTCCAATAAAACGAAACAACCTGTCTGCCATTACAGTAAGGCGCGGAAGATAACCCGAGTCTTCCAGAAAACCAAAAGCAAGAAAAAAAGTTACCATAATCGGCAAAACAATCGCAATTGCATATGTAAGCGCCATTGTAATAAGCCCATATTTTCCTATCAAAAGATTTTGTATAAATACCCATTTGAAATTAAGTTGTATAAAAGATATTATTGAAGGATTAATATATTTTCCAAAAACCACATCCTCCATAAAATCAACCATTATTCCGGCTCCGAATTTTCCAACAAATTGAAAAATAAAATAAAGGATTAGCATAAATAATGGAATACCATAAATCGGATTTAAAGTTATCTGGCTTATTTTTTCACTTACCGAACTTTCTATTTTACCTCTGGTTGATGTAACTTCATTGATTAAATTTTCAACAATGTTCTGCTGTTTCCGCAAAATTACTATATTTAGCGGATGAGAAAATTCAGACTGTGTTTCGGAAATGATAGTTTTTATTTTTCGCCTGGTTTCCCCATCTATATTAATAAAATTCCAGATAGATTCATCTCCGCCCAAAAGCATCAGGGAGATACTCTTTTTCGCTTTAATATCTTTTGAAAGCAAATCGGATATTTTGGTTATACTTTCATCAATAACATTTCCATAACTGAAATTATATGAAGAAGTATTTACGGAATAAATAACTTTTTTTAAAGTGGAAATCCCTTCTCCTGTAGTTGCAATTGTTTCTACTATTTCCACTCCAAGTATTGAAGATAATTTTTTTGTATTAATGATTATACCGCGTTCTCTTGCTTCATCTGCCATATTTAAATTTAATACGAGAGGAAATCCAAATTCAATTATCTGAATAGCCAGAAGTAATCCCCGTGAAAGATTTTTACTATCAGACACAAGAATAACTGTTGACGGATTGGTTTTTAGCAATAAATCGCGGGTAACTCTTTCATCTTCGGATTGGGGAATAATACTATTGATTCCAGGAGTATCAATAATAGAAAATTCTTTACCGCTTATTGTACCTATTCCCTGAGAGATATCTACAGTTGTACCAGGATAGTTTGATACAGTCGCATATTTGCCAGTAAGTTTACCAAAAATTACACTTTTCCCTACATTAGGATTGCCAGCTAATACAATATTGTTCAATTGAGATTTGTTTTTTTCTGACATATATATTATTATTCATAAGTTAGTTTTTATGATTTTAATTATGCCTTTCAAGTTTGTCATTATGATTACCATTTCCATTTCCTTTGCATTCTTTGCAAAGGCCATAAATAATTAGTCCATGTTTCCGCGGGGTAAAAGAAAATTTTTTTGAAATTTTTTCCTGCACAATTTCTAATTCTTCACTAAAAAATTCTATTGAATTACCGCAATTTTCGCATACAAAATGATCATGATGCTCATGTTGAAATTGGTGTTCAAAATGTTTTCTATTATCTCCAAGTTCTATTTCTCTTGCAAGATTACATTCACAAAGCAGCTTCATAGTTCTATAGATAGTACTATAACCAATCATTGGATCAATCTTTTTTACAATAATATAAAAATTATCAAGGGAAATATGTTTTTCTGTTTTTAAAAAAACTTTTAAAATTGTCTCTCGAGGTACTGTTTTCTTTAATCTTTTCTTAACCAAATATTTATTGAAAACATCCAGTTCGGTATCCATAAGCGCTCCTCCTTCTAAACGATTATGAAATTCATTTTCATTTTCAAAATCAATATTAACATTCATTTTAGTATTTTGTCAAGGACGAGAAGCACTAGATAAAACTATTCTTGACAAAAAAAAAATCAAATGATAACCTTTGTAAATACTTAAAAAAGAGGATAATTATGGATATAAAAACTGTACGCGGTACACGGGATATATTGTCGGACGAAAATATCAAATGGAATTTCATAGAGAATATTGCCAGAAAAGTATTTTCCAAATATGATTATTCAGAAATAAAAACTCCTATTTTTGAAAAAACTGAACTTTTCATAAGAGGTATTGGAGAAACAACAGATATTGTTGAAAAAGAAATGTATACTTTTTTGGATAAAAAAGGACGCAGTCTTACTTTGCGTCCTGAAGGTACTGCAGGTGTAATTCGCGCTTTTCTGGAACATAAAATGTATGCAGCATCTTCTATTAATAAACTCTTTTATATTGGACCAATGTTCAGATATGAACGTCCGCAATCCGGCAGATACAGACAGCATACACAGATTGGAGCTGAAGCTCTCGGGACTTTAAATCCATTTCTGGATGCGGAAATTATTTCAATGCTGGTTAATATCTTTGAAGAGATTGGATTAAATAATTTAAACGTAAAAATAAATTCTGTGGGATGTAAAAAATGCCGTCCTGCTTATAAGGAAATACTGGAGAAATATTTATCCGCACGCAAAACTGAACTTTGCGCAGATTGCCAGGTGCGTTTAGTTAAGAATCCACTCCGAATTCTTGACTGCAAAGTTCAAACCTGCAAGGAAATATTATCCGATACTCCTGATATAATGGATTCTTTATGCAATGATTGTCAGAATCATTTTAATCAGGTTAAAAAGTATCTTGACCAGGTTGAAATAAAATATATCAGAAATAAATTTCTTGTCAGAGGACTGGATTATTATACTCTGACTGTTTTTGAAATAGCATATGAGAATCTGGGCGCTCAGAATGCTGTTGCAGCAGGAGGCAGATACGATAATCTTGTTGAAGAATTAGGAGGTCCATCAATCCCGGGAATAGGTTTTGCAATGGGAATTGACAGGCTTGTACTTGCATTGGAAGATCAGAAAATATCTTTGCCAAAAGACGAAGTGGATGTTTTTATAGCAATGATAGGTAATGAAATCGCCACCACTACATTCAGCCTGGCGCATATGCTGCGTAAGAAAGGCATAAGGGTGGAATTATTATATGAAGATAAAAATTTAAAAAATCAAATTAGTCATGCAAGTAAAATAAGAAGCAAATTTCTAATCATTGTCGGAGAGAAAGAAATTTCAAAAGGTATTGTAATACTCAAAGATATGGATACTACGGAACAAAGAGAAATCAATATATATGAATTAATCGGTACAATTCAGGATGAGCTGCAAAAAAGAAAAACAAGAAGATAAAATTTAAAAACGGGATACAAACTTATTATCTTTAATATAAAATCTTAATAACTTATCTTTCCATATTCCGGCATAATCAATGCCGATTCTTTTTGCGGAAATAATATCTTTTTCATTAATTATATTCCCATAATTTTCAATAAAAATATTTTTACTTTTTACTATATCCAGACCATAATAGGATTTATCAAATCCCATAGCCATGCACATTTTTCCCGGACCATTAGTTAAATTTATTATATTTTCTATTTTTCTTCTCTCTTTCATAATTTCTATACCTTCTTTTGGTTCAATTGCTCTTATTAAAACACATTCCGGAACTCCTTTTAATCCGGATGAAATATTCAACTGCCAGTACATTCCATAAACTAAATAAATATATATATGTCCTCCAATCATAAATTCAGCTTTGTTTCTTTCTGTTATTTTCCCGCCAAATCCATGTGAAGCTTTATCTTCAATTCCAATATATGCTTCAGTTTCTACTATTATTCCGGAAAGTCTAATATCATTTTGAGTATATACTAAATATTTACCCAATAGATTTTTTGCAACTGTTACAGCATCATTAACAAAAAAATCTCTTTTTAATTTTTTCATAATTTTACTATTATTATTTATTAAAATAAGTATAATATTCATTTATATCTGGGTATATTATATAGGGGAATTCAAATAAATGAAATATTATTTTGAAAAAAATATAAAAGAAATATTAAATACAGATGATTTAACTATTGATTATTCCGAATTTTTATATTTGCCAATTTTAAAAAAAGAAATTTTTTTATTGGAAAATGAAATTAATAGTTTAAGTAATGAAGCAGAAAAAGAAAAAATATTAGAAATCTATTCAATTGGCAAAGAATTAATAAATAAAGAAAAATATAAAGAAGCGATAAAAGTTTTTCTTATTCTTCCAAATGCAGTATCTGTTCCTATGGCTACAGGATATTATAATCTTGGGTGTGCTTATTATTATTATCGCAAATATGAAGAAGCAATAAAAGCATTTGAAGAAGCAATTACAATAATTCCAAATTTCAAAGAAGCTTATAACAGTCTTGCTCATGCTTATCTGAAATTAAATATGAAAGATAAAGCTCTGCAGATATTTCAAAAAGTATTAAAAGAATGGCCCGTATCTAAAAATATTTTATTTGATTTAGGCACAACTTGCATTTTATGTCAGGATTACAAAAATGGGATAAAATATTTATCAAAAGAAATCGAAAATTATCCAGATAAAGGACAGACTTATAATAATTTAGGTTTTTGCTATTGCTTAATGGGATCTTATAAAGAAGCATTAGATTACCTTGAAAAAGCTGTTGAATTCTCTTCACATTATGGCAGGCCATATCTGAATCTTGCTTTTGTATATTTCAAAATGGGGAAATATAAAGATATAATTAGAAATTTAAATAATTTGCTCATGTTCCATCCAAATAATAAATTTGCGCATATTTTAATAGGTTTTGCATATAAACGAATCGATCGATTTTATAACGCTGTTGATCATTATCTTAATGCAATAAAATTTAACTTTAGCACAGCTCAAGCTCATTTATTACTTGCTTTATGCTATATTGAAAAAGGTTTTGCAAATAATGATGATAAAATGATAGAAGATGCAATAAGAGAACTGAATATATCTATATCACTAAAACCCGAACAGGGACGCGGATATTTACTAAAGGGTATGCTTTACCAGAAAAAAAATAAAAATATAGAAGCTATTAGATTATATGAAAAAGCTTTGCAATGTTTTAGTAACTCAAGAGAAATAAATATAAAATATTTGCATGCTTTTATATTATCAGGAGAATTATTAATAAATAGCGGGAATAATTCAGTTGCTGATATAGTTTTAAAAGACGGAATCAAACTTTTTCCTGATAATATATATTTAAAAGAACTGTTAACTAAAATCAAAAAAGAATGAAGGGGCAGAGGGTCAGAGAGGCAAGAGAGTCAGAGTGTCAGAGTAAAAACAAAACACGAACGAAATGAAGAACCCTGCGGCAGACAGACTGGGTCAAATCAATTTATATTAATTAC
>CAYWFU010000035.1:0-8189 GCA_964457585.1 uncultured bacterium
AATTTTAACAGAATTTTAATAATTATGCAATTTTAATTTTAATGTATGAAAAATTTTAAAAATCCATTGCAAAACTACATATAATAATATATTATATAGAACTAAAAAATTATAAGGAGATTTTCATGTTTACAGGAAAAAGTTATGTTTATATTATAATTTTAATGATTTTATTAGGTTTAATAATTGGATGCGCTAAAAATACAGAAAATATCACTCTGGCAGGTTCAACAGCATTTCAACCATTTGCTGAAAAACTGGCAGAAGAATATATGAAAAAAAATCCTGATGTAAACATTAATGTTCAGGGAGGCGGATCAGGGATGGGGATTCAATCTGCTATTTCAGGAACAGCTAATATCGGGATGGCTGATCTTGTGAAACTTCCTCCTGAGACTAATGAATTAAATAAATTTGTAGTTGCAAAAGATAGTATTGTAGTAATTGTTAATTCTAAAAATACTATTGAGAATTTAACAATTGAACAAATACAAAAAATTTTTTCCGGGGAAATAACTAACTGGAAAGATATTGGCGGTGAAGACAAATCTATTAATGTAATTTCACGTGAAGAAGGTTCTGGGACACGATCATCATTTGAAAATATTTTAATGCCTGGAATTAAACTTTCTCCTCGCATTCTGATTCAGGATTCAAATGGAACAGTTCGAGAAAATGTATCCAGTGATATGCAGGCAATTGGATATATATCTCACGGACTTATAAATGAAAAAGTTAAAGCAATAGGTATTAATGGGATTTCTCCAACTATTGAAAATATGAAAAACGGGTCATATATATTAATTCGACCAATATATCTATTGACAAAAGGTGAAACTAAAGGATTAGCAAAAAATTATATTGATTTTGTTTTAAGCAATCAGGGACAGGAAATTATACAATCATCAGGTTTAATTCCTGTAAAATAGTGATAATATGCTTTTAAAAGATAAAATAATAACAAAATTTATTTATCTAATAGCTTTTTCAGCAATTTCAATCTTAATATTAATAACTATTTTTATTTTCAAAGAAGGATTACCTTTAATTATAAAAATTGGAATCCCAAATTTTATTTTCAATAAAAACTGGGCGCCAATGCATGGTGAATATGGTATTTTTTCAATGATTATAGGTACTATTTATATTACCGGCGGTGCAATGCTTTTGGGAGTTCCTCTTGGAGTTTCCTGCGCTATTTTCTTAGTTGAATATACACCAAATACAGTTAAAAAAATTTTAAAACCGATGTTAGAACTTCTTGCTGGTATTCCCTCTGTTGTCTATGGTTTTATCGGGGTTATGGTATTAGCGCCATTAATCAGGAATTATCTGGGCGGTCCGGGTTCTTCTGTTCTAGCCGGCTCAATAATTTTAGCAATAATGATTCTACCAACTGTTGCAAGCATATCTATTGATGCTCTCCAGGCTGTTCCTAATTCATACAGAGAAGGAGCATTAGCGCTTGGAGCAACACGATGGCAAACTATTTACAAAGCAGTTTTACCAGCAGCAAGAAACGGGATAATAGCCGGAATCATTTTAGGTATGGGACGGGCAATAGGCGAAACAATGGCAGTAATAATGGTAACAGGTAATGCAGTTAATATTCCTCATTCAATCCTTGAACCTGTCAGAACTCTTACATCCAATATTGCACTGGAAATGGGATACGCTGTCGGAGATCATAAAAAAGCTCTATTTGCCACGGGTATAATACTATTCATATTCATAATGTCTATAAATATAATTACAAATTTGACTAAATCAAGAAATAGAAGTTAAGGAGAACTTAATTTGTCCAGATCAAAAATAGTTCAATCTATAGCATATTCAATTTTATTGCTAAGTACTTTATTTTCTCTTCTTATATTATTTTTTATAATTTTTTATGTTTTAAACCATGGGGTACCTCAAATAACAAAAGAATTTCTTTTTAGTTCTCCTAAAGAGATGGGTAAATCCGGAGGTATTTTTCCGACAATTATAGGTACAATAACAATTGCTTTAATGGCAGTAATGCTTTCTACTCCACTGGGAGTTGGAACTGCAATTTTTTTAACTGAATACACTGATGAAGGATTATTAACCAGAATTGTTCGTTTTGGAGCTGAATGTTTAGCAGGTATTCCTTCTATTATTTTTGGACTTTTCGGCTTTGTTCTTTTTGTGGAATATTTTAGATTTGGATGGTCAATTCTCTCCGGTAGCCTGACTCTGGCATTCATGATATTACCTACTATTATAAGAACAACTGAGGAAGCTATTAAAGCTGTTCCTTATACTTTAAGAGAATTAAGCTATTCTCTGGGTGCAACGAAATGGCAGACTATAAAAAAAGTAGTATTACCGGGAGCTCTGCCGGGAATTGTGACAGGTGTAATTCTTGGTATTGGACGAAGTGTCGGAGAAACAGCAGCTCTTATTTTTACTTCAGGGTTATCTTTAAAAATTCCACGGACATTATTTGATTCATCGCGAACGATGTCTATACATTTTTATGTTTTAGCCCGCGAAGGAATTTCCATGAAAAATGCTTATGGAACAGCAGCAATACTTGTAGTTGCTATATTATTCATAAATATATTTGCTTATTGGTTAATGAATAAAGTAACATCGAAATACTCTTAAAAAATATGACAAATAAAATTTCAGTTAAAAATCTTAATGTCTATATACATGAAGAAGTAGTACTCAAAAATATAAATCTGTAAATTGCTTCTAATGGAATTCTGGCAATCATTGGCTCTGCCAGAAGCGGAAAAACAACTTTTCTCCGTTCTATAAATAGACTAAACGATTTTAATAAAAATATTAGAAAAGAAGGTGAAATTTTATTGGATGGTGATGATATTTATTCAGATAAAATTTCCGCAGAAATATTGAGACGTAAAATCGGGATGGTTTTTGCTATGCCAATTCCTCTACCGCGTTCTATTTATGAAAATATAGTTTATGGCCCGCGTTTAGCAGGAATAAAATCAAAAAATAAACTTGATGAATTAATAGAAAATTCATTAAAATCAGCTTTTTTATGGGATGAAGTCAAGGATAGACTGCATACTTCCGCTTTGAAGCTGTCGGGTGGACAGCAGCAGCGGTTATGCATTGCGCGTACACTTGCTCTCAATCCTGAGGTAATTCTTCTTGATGAACCATGTTCAGGATTGGATCCAATTTCAACTGCCAAAATTGAAGAAGCTATGCAAATATTAAAAAAAACATATACATTTATTATTGTAACTAATAATACAAAACAAGCAGCAAGAGTAAGTGAGCACGTAGCGTTTTTTTTAATGGGAAATTTAATTGAATATAGTCCTACTGAAAAAATATTTACAATACCAAAAGATAAAAGAACAGATGATTATATATCTGGACGGTTTGGATAAAAAGAAGTTTTGAATAAGGAGATGGTATGAAAGATTGAGGTTGAGGTTAAGGTTGAGGAAAGATTTAAATCATTATATTGATTTTTGGTTTTATCTTTTCCTTAACCTAACCCTTAGTCTTAACCTGATTTATCATAGGAGTATTAATGGCTGATCGTATTAAAGTTGAAAATTTAAATTTATATTATAACAATTTTCATGCTTTAAAAAATATAAATATTAATTTTGAAGATAAAACAATAACTGCCCTAATCGGTCCTTCTGGATGCGGGAAAAGCACGCTTTTGCGATGTTTAAACCGAATGAATGATTTGATAGAAGGCGCAATAATTAAAGGAAATATATATCTTGATTCAATGGATATATATGATAAAAAAACTGACCTTATACAACTTAGAAAAAGAGTTGGTATGGTATTTCAAAGGCCAAATCCTTTTCCTCTGACAATTTATGAAAATGTTGCATTTGGGCTTGAAATACATGGAATAAAAAATAAAGCCCATATTGATTCTGTTGTTAAAAAAAGTCTTCAAGATGCATGGTTATGGGAAGAACTTAAAGATAAATTATCAAAAGAGGCGTTAGCTCTTCCACTGGATCAACAGCAAAGATTATGCCTGGCAAGACTTTTAGCTGTTGAGCCTGAAGTTATTTTAATGGATGAACCATGCTCAGCCCTTGACCCTATTTCAACTATAAAAATTGAAGAATTGATATTTGAGCTTAAAAAAAAGTATTCTATTGTTATTGTAACTCATAATATGCAGCAAGCAGCACGAATTTCTGATTATTCCGGTTTTTTACTATTAGGAGAAATGATTGAATTTAATAAAACATCTTCATTGTTCACAAATCCTAAAGATAAAAAAACACAGGATTATATTACAGGTAGATTTGGTTAATTAAGATCAAAAAGGAGAATAATTATGGAAAGATATTTTGATGAGGAACTAAAATCGTTAAGAGAAAAAATTCTATATATGGGCAGTATAATAGAAATTATGGTTAAAAGTGCCTTGAATGGATTCAAAGAACTTAAAATTGAACTATTACAGCAAGTTCTTGTGCAAGAAAATGAAATAAATCACCTGCATATAGAAATTGATGATCTTTGTCTTAAGCTCCTGGCTTTAAGACAACCAATGGCTTTTGATTTGCGTTTTATCACTGCTGTTATGAAAATAAACAGTGAACTCGAAAGAATAGGTGATCAGGCTGTTAATATTTCACAAAATTCAATGGAATTGCTTAAACAGCCGGGTAAAAATGTATTTATTAATATTAACAGCATGATGGATATGGTAGAAAACATGGTAAAAGAATCACTTGTAGCTCTAACAGAAAGCAACACCAGCCTAGCGCAAAAAGTATTATTAAAAGATGATGATGTAGATAATTTAAAAGCTGAAATTTTTAAGGAATTATTAGAAAAAATCAAAACTGGCAAATCAGTGGATGTTAATACTAATTTTGAGTTAATACTTATCTCTCGTAATCTTGAAAAAATTGCTGATCATACAACAAATATTTGTGAAGATGTAATTTTTATGGTATTGGGAAAAGATATTCGTCATCATCATGTAGATATTGATAATAACAAAACTTAAATGGATAAAAATCTTTCTATTTTACAATTTATAAATGTTAAATGGCTGAATGCTGAAGCAGATTATGGGCTTAAACTGTCCAAAAAACTTGTTGAAAGGGGCCATCGTGTATTTATCTCCGGAGTTGAAAATTCTCCTCCCATCTTAAAAGCAAGAGATTTAGGGTTATCTGTCTTTACTGCTCTCAAACTGCATCATTATAATCCTTATTATTTATTTAAAGATTTAAATATACTTGCTGATTTTATTAAAAAAGAAAAGATACAAATCATAAATGCTCACCGATCAGAAGGTCACATTCTAGCCGCATTATACAAAAAAATTTTTAATCAAAATTTAATTATAATTCGCACCAGAGGAGATGTCCGACTGCCTAAAAATTATTTTATTAATAGATGGCTTTATAATTATACTGATAAAATAATAACTTCAGCGCATATAATGGAAAAAATGTATTTTAAAGATTTAAATATACCAGAGGAAAAAATCACTACCATTATAAATGCTATAGATATAAATAAATTCACTCCGGAAATAAGCGGTAAGGAATTTAGAGAAAGTATAAATATAAAAGATAGTGAAATTTTAGTTGGAATTGTGGGCCGGCTTTCACCCATAAAAGGACATAAATATTTTCTTGAAGCTGCATCTAAAGTACTAATTGAATTTCCTGATATAAAATTTCTGATTACCGGTGAAGAATTCGAAGTAACTTTTACTGAACTAAAATCATATGCAGAAAAACTTGGGATTACAAATTCTGTAATTTTTTTAGTAAGACAGAAAGATGCAAAAAGTATAATTGCTGGTATTAATATAGGAGTGGTTGCTTCTCTGGGGTCTGAAACAAATTGCAGGGTTACTCAAGAATTTATGTCAATGGGAAAACCTGTTATTGCGACAAGTGTTGGCGTTATCCCTGAAGTAATATTAGATAATGAAAGCGGTATAATAGTGCCTCCCAAAAATTCGATCTTACTTGCAAGTGCAATAATAAATTTAATTAAAAACCCTTCATTTGCTGAAACTCTTGGGAAAAATGCTCGCATGAGAATTATAAAAGAATTTAACGATGATTTATTTGCAGAAAAAACAGAAAAAGTATATTATGATTTGCTTTAGGGCTCATTCACAGCCCTGACCAAAACGTCTTTCCATTTTATATGCCATTTTTAAGCGGGCAATAATATCTTTATCATCCGGATTAATACGCAATTTTTGATTTAATTTAACAATTGAAAACCTTATAGCTTCTTTTAGTTCACTTCCCAGAAAATCTTTACTCCCAGCATCCATAAAATCCGGATGATTTTTAGCAGCATAATAATATTGTTCAATAGCATTAACTATATAGCCATTTTTATTGAATTCTCTTGCATTTTTTAAATATTCATTAGCTTTTATTAATGAATTCTTTAAATCTTGATTTTTAATATCATCATGTAAAATTATTTCTTTTGAATCTATATCAACAAAATTTTTATTTATATTATTATAATAAATATAAAAGATTAAAATTATCAAGAAAAATAATGTTATAAAACTGATACGTTCTAAAATATTCATATATTATTTCTTTAAAATATCTTCAATTTTTTTTACTAAATCTTCTAAAGCAAAAGGTTTTTCTATAAAATCATCGGCGAGATTCTGTTGTGATTTAATTTTTTCTTTTTCATTTACTGCAGCGGTAAACATAGCTATTTTAATATGTTTGGTTTTACTATTTTCTTTAAGCTTTCTGCATACATCATGTCCATTTATATCAGGCATCCATGAATCAAGAAGAATCAAATCGGGATTAAATTGATTTGCTTTTTCTATTCCTTCTGTCCCGCTATTTGCACATACAACATCATATTCACCATATTCTTTAAGAATTAATTTTGTAAAATCTAAAATATCTATTTCATCATCAATAATTAATATTTTTTTCTTTATCTTTTTATCCATAAAAAACCTCAAAAAATGATATTTCACTATCTATCTATATTCTAACTATAAGTCTAATAAAAGTCAAATATTTTTGTAAAATTTATCTATCACTTAAAATTATTTTAGCTAATAAATTTTTTTTAAGTTCTATTGCATTGTTATTGCATAATTCATTACAGCAAAAACACTCAATGCATTTATCATAATCAAAAATAAATTTTTTTTTAGAAAAAGTTATCGCAGCCACAGGACAATGCTTAACACAGATTAAACATTGCTGACACTTTTCCTCAATAATATACGGTTTAATTTTTATTCTGGAATAAATATATTTTAATAATTTAGGGGGTAGTTTAAGGCTCATACTGTAGTTTGGTTTAGAAAAATCATGGATACAAATCGAATCAATATTAACATCACCTGTATTAATATTATTAAGATCAGATATACCGATTTTTTTTTCTTCTGCTAATATTGTAGTGAGTATCTCATTAATTTTGTAACCAATTACATATGAACATACAGCATCAAGCGCAACAGCATCGGTACCGGCAAAAATATAACCTATCTTTCTAGGATTACCTTTTGAGGGACCATCTCCTTCCATGCCATAAACAGCATCCATAATATTTAATATTGGATGAACTTTCGAAAAAATATGAACAAGTACTTTTGCAAAATCTTGAATTCGCGGAGATTGTCGATGTATATCAGCTTTACACATACCCGGTACAACTCCAAACATGTTTTTTATTGTACCGGTATATCTTATAAGAGCATGTGTTTTTAGCTTTGGAAGATTTATTATTGCATCTGCATCGAGTGCAGCTTTAGAAATATAATAATAAGGCAGGAAATCAAAATCAGTTTTCACTTTTTCGATTCCTTCTGTCTCTAAATTAATTATTTGCCCGCCTTCCTCCATGACAGCTTTTTCAATACCAGTAATTTTTAAAATTTTTTTCAATCCCTTAACTGCGGCACCGGGACTATCACCAACTATTGGAATTCCCCCTGCTTTCTTAACTTGTTTTATTACTGCGCGTATTATTGATGGATGAGTAGTAACGCATTCTTCAGGTGGCCTTTCAAGCAAAATATTCGGTTTGATAAGAATTTTTTTATCTTTTAAAACAAATTTATTGATTCCACCTAAAAAATTTATTGCATTCTCTATTGCATTATCTACTTCGGTTTGATTATAAGTTGAGCATTTTATAATACTAATTTTTGTTTCCATAAGATAGTAATCCCA
>CAYWFU010000035.1:8289-27776 GCA_964457585.1 uncultured bacterium
CTATTTGGATAAAGTTCATATTTTTTGTGATATTTTTTTGGAGTAACATTTATCATTAAAGAATTCGCTCCTGCTAGAAGTCCCATTTTTGCGCCATCTTTAGCATCCAAGGTTTCAAGCGCGGTTGTGGCAAGTATTTTTGATTCAGGAAATCTTATTCTAGAACGAGCAATAGTATCAAGAATCAGATCAATAGATGAAGAAGGGGAATCTTTAAGTGGAGTATCCGGATGAGGGATAAACGGGCCTATTGAAAACATATCTGTTCCGAGTGTTCCTGTAAGTTCAATATTATCTAAAATATCCTTCTCAGTCTGATCCGGAAGTCCTACAAGAAAACCTGTCATAATAAGGTATCCCATATTTGTTAATTTTTTAATTAATTCTATTCTATCTTTTAAAATATGTCCGGGTCTTATTTTTTCATAAAGAACTAGATTATTAGTTTCAAATCTTAGAAGTACTGCCCGCGCACCTGCATCATAAAGTTTTTGATAAGTTTCTAAACTTCTTTCTCCTAAACTTAATGCAAGCAGTGTTGCGCATTCAGCTCTTATTTTTGTAACAATATGTATAAGTTTATTATCATCATACCACAAATCCTCTCCTGATTGCAGAACAAGCGCTTTAAAATTTAATTTATCAACTGCGTAAACACAGGTTTCTACAATTTCATCTATACTCATCCTATATCTATCGCAATTACTGTTGCTTAATCGTAATCCGCAATAATGACAGTCATTTCTGCAATAATTAGAAAATTCAACTATTCCGTGAATACAGCATGAATTGTCAGTATGCTGACGCCTTATAGCGTTTGCAGTCTGATATAATGTTTTTGGTTCGCGTGTCAGACGTAGATCGGTTTCTTTTAATTTAAAAAAAATTTCATGCCAGGTACCAAGAATTGACTCTGCTTCATCTGATGGAATCTGCTGAATAATTATTCCACCTTGAGCATATATATAGTCACCAAGTTTGAGATTATAAAATTCATTTTTTGCTTTTTTTTTCTCACCGAAATATTCAACAGTAACAATTTTTTCATTTATCTCAATGATCTTTCCTGGTATTGCATAGCACATAATAAATACTCCTTAGAAATAAAGGTCTCTTTCTCCATTTTTTACATTATTAAGACGTTCAATTGTTTTTGCTTTCATTTTTTGATCTTCTATTTTATTTAAATAAAAATCTATTACACGCATACCTTTTTTATATACTTCATCATTTGCGAAGTCTTCAAGATATTCTGCAAAAGTTAAAAGTCCATTCGGCCGGCAGAAATTATGGATATCTCCATGTTTAGAAAAACCCATAAATACTTCACCTGTTCTTCCAAGTCTATAACACGCTGTACAAAAGCTTGGAAGAAGATCTTCATCCAGAATATCATCTATTATATCTGACAGAGTCCTTTGATCATGAGTTTCAAACTGCGGTTGAGTTATTTTTTTGCCATATCCGCCGGGAGAAGTTACAGACCCTGCTGAAGTTTGAGATACTCCGATTTTAAATGCCCGGCGGCGGACCTCAGGATTTTCTCTTGTAGATATAATCATCCCTGTATATGGAACTGCAAGTTTTAAAATTGCGATCAGCTTAAAAAAATCTTCGTCTTTTACAGGAAATTCAGGCTTATAATTTATTGTCGCCCCTCCCTGAAATCTGGGAATAGAAATTGTATGAGGCCCGACACCAAGTGTTGCTTCAAGATATTTTGCATGAGATATTAATGCCATCACCTCGAACCGCCAATCATATAAACCAAAAAGAACTCCGATGCCTAAATCATCAAGCCCTGCTTCATACGCACGGTTATGTGCTGTTATTTGTCTTTCGTAATCTGCTTTGGGACCATTATGTAATTTTTTATATGAAGGCTGATGATATGTTTCCTGAAAAAGCTGATAAGTGCCTATTTGCGCATCTTTTAATTTTTTATAATTTTCTTTTGTGGTTGCCGCAATATTTACATTTATTCTCCTGATATTTCCTTTAGGTGTATGTACAGAATAAATTTTTTTTATTGTATCAACTACAAAACCAATTGAGTTATTTACTGGATCTTCCCCAAACTCAAGTAACAACCTTTTATGCCCCATATCAATTAAATATTTTGCCTGCTGTTCAATTTCATCAAAAGTTAGTTTCTTCCGCTCATATCCAGTATTGCTTCTATGAAAATTACAGTATTCACAATCATTCAAACAAAAATCAGAAATATATAAAGGTGCAAAAAACACCAGTCTTTCACCATAAATAGTGTTTTTAATAAATGAAGCAACTTCATACATTTCATCCAAATATTTTTTATTTTCAAGATTAATCAAATACCCGACTTCCTCTAAATCCAGACCCTGCATCATTCTTGCTTTATCTAAAATTTGAGTAATTGTTTTCTCATCAGGATTTTTTGCTTTATTTAATATTTTATGTATTCCTTCTTCATCTATTATTTTATTATTCATTTTTCTCACCTTCAATAGTATCAATTACAATACCCTTCCCTTCTCCTTTATTAATTTCCAGCTCAACATTAATTAGAAGGATTTCTTTTTTTGAAATAGTTTCAAAACAAAATTTAAGTGATTCCGGAGTTAGGTGCTTGTCATCTCCTAGGGTAAGTATAACTTTGTTTATCTTTATAAGTTCAGATGCTTTTGCTTGATTTAATATCTCTTTTACAACTTGCTCTGTTAAACCCCATTCATGCATATTATCCGCCTGCTTTTTTAAGAATTAGATTACATGCTTCTGGAATTGATTTTTCAACTTCTTCTGACAGTCCTATTTTAACTAGCTCTGGAATATTTTTTACCTGACAAACTATTACGGTTAAATCAACATTTGAAAAGTTCTTCAGTTCTTTTAATAAATTTGATGTTGGTACTTGATGCATAGAAAAATCATCTACTTTATTATGAGGGATTGCATCAATTTCAATTTCAAATATTTCACCGGGTTTTTGGCTGGTATCAACAGCATCAACAATAATAATTTTTTCCGGTTTTTTTTCTGCAAGCACAATATCAAACAGAAGTTCTCTTACCCCTGTACCAGTATCAATCGCACAAATATTTTCCGGAATTTTATAATGTTTTTCTAGATGCTGAATTACTGCTGGACCAAATCCATCATCACCAAACAAAATATTTCCACATCCTAAAATCAAAATTGGTTTTTTAAACACATCAGGAATATAATCCATAGCACCTTTCTAATACATTAGTCTCCAGTCTCCAGTTGCCAGTCTCCAGTTTTAATTATACTGGTGACTGGTAACTAGAAACTGGCAACATCTTTTCTATTTACTGGTAACATGGTGACTGGCAACTGGTGACTTTTATTTCTAGTTACTCAATGTATCAATAACTTCACCTTTTGAATTAACAATATTAACCTTTAATGCAATACTTCCATCAAGGTTATGTGTTGCGCATGAAAAACATGGATCGTAAGCGCGTATGGACATCTCAACTTTATTAAGTAAGCCTTCATCATATTTCCCATTTTTAATTAAATCTTTCGCGGCTTTTTTTGCTGACATGCTAATTGGGGCATTATTATGAGTTGTTCCAACAATAATATTTACATTAGTAAGCATTCCATTTTCATCTGTTGTGTAATCATGGATCAATGTCCCGCGTGGTGCTTCAACGCATCCTATTCCGCGTGCTGCTCTTGGTGTTACTTTTTTTCTTATATCTTTGCTTGATATCTCAGGATCATTTAAAAGAGCAACAGCATTTTCAGCTGCATATAATAGTTCAATTAATTTAGCCCAATGGAATAGAAGTGTTGCTTGTGCAGGTCTTCCAAAATTTTTTCTAAATTCCTCAAGCTCAGCCTGTGCTTTTGGTGTTGAAATTCTGTCACATACATTAATTCTCGCAAGAGTATTAACTCTATATATTCCTTTTGGATTGTCTAAATCCATTGAAAATGCTCCTGCTTTTTTCTGATATGGAAATTTAAGATATGACCATGGTTCAATATGCTCTGCAATATAATCTACATAATTATTTGCAGAAAAATCCTCGTAACTGCCATCTGTATTCATCATTCTTAGATTTCCATCATATAGATTTAGAACACCATTTTTAACAGTACCCATAAATCCTGTATTAATCACTCCTAAAGTTTTAACTACATCAAGATATGGAGGGAAAATATTCTTTTTCGCAAAATCAATTGCAAACTCAGCAAATCCCAGACATTCTTTTGCCATTTCTTTCAATTTAGAAACTTCATCCGGTGTTACAGGTTTACTCCATCCGCCTGGAACAGCAACATCAGGATGAATTGCTTTGCCGCCGATAATCTGTGTCATCATCTGTCCCATATACCTTATTTTTACGACTTGTTTAGCAATATCAGGAACCTTTCCAACAACACCGATTACATTTCTGACGGAATAATCTGCATCCGGACCCATAACAAAATCCGGGCCTGAGAGAACAAAAAAATGAAGTATATGACTGTGAATAAAATGCGCCATATAAGCAAGTTCTCTTATTTTTTTTGCCGCAGATGGAATATCAACGCCAAAAACCGCATCAGCGGCTTTTGCTGCTGCTAAGTGATGTGCCCATGGGCAAACTCCACAGATTCTTGGAGTAATACGCGGCATTTCTTCTACTGGTCTGCCTATACAAAATCTTTCAAATCCTCTAAGCTCAATAATATTTACTCTTGTATCTTCAACATTCCCATTATCATCAAGATAAATAGAAACCTTAGCATGTCCTTCAACTCTTGATACCGGCTGAATTGTTATTTTTTTGCCCATTATTATCTCCTATATTATTTTATATTCGATGTCACCAGTTTCCAGTTGCCAGGTCACCAGCAAAACATAATTAAAACTGGTGACTGGAGACTTGCAACTGGTGACAAGGAATCTGTGACTGGTGACTTTATTTCATCCCCTTTTCGGTAGTGGTCTTAAGCGGCCAACTACTCCAATGAATCTGTTAAAAGTTGCCATTCTATCAGTTACTTCATTTGGATTTAATCCAATAGATGATAAAGCTCCCATCATATCAACCATAGGATTTGCTCCTTCTCTTACTGGTCCAAAGCATCCGCGGCAGCCCATATATGCCTTGATACATCGAGGTGTGTTTTCTGATCCCTTGCATCCTGATCTTGTAACTGGGCCAAGACATAAAAATCCCTGTTCCATTAAACAGCGTGTTGATTCCATAGTTGCCCCGATTTCAGCGGATTCCAACGGCCTCTTCAAACTTGTAATAGCTTTTTTTTCACGTTTTGTCGGGCAGTCATCACATACGCTTTTTTCAGGAAGCGAAAATGATTTATTTTCTAGTAATGCGGTTAATGCTTGTACAACCATTTCAGGAGTAGTAGGACATCCGGGCAAACCAACATCAACTTTTATAATTTCTTTTACAGAATAAACTCTATCTGTCAACAGGGGGATATCCTCTGAAGGATTGGGCGCAGAATCTGTAGTCACAGAACCTCTATATACTTTTTCTTTTATTTCTTCCGGTGAATACATATTTCCTAAAGCCGGAATACCGCCAAAATTTGCACAAGAACCTATTGCAATAATTATTTTGCATTTTTTACGCATTTCTTCAGCTACTTTTTTATTCTCTTCATTTCTAATTCCACCGGAGATAATACCAACTTCTGCTTCAGGAATTTCTAATTCTCCTGTTTTTTCACCTTTTTGTTCAAAAAATTTATGGTCCATTAAAACAGGCATATGCACAAAATTCAAACTCGGCAGCAAATTTAACAGCGGTTCACCTATATCAAGAATAGTAACTTCACAACCGCCGCATGTCGCTAACCATTCTTCAGCAACTCTTACTGGCATTTTTTGTACTCCTTATTTATACCTGGATTTATCACCAGATTTTTAAATTGAACTTCCTTCAACTTTTATTTCTTTAACTAAACGTCTTGAAAACACTTGAAACTTATCACTTTCTTCTACAATTATTGCTTCAAATCCCTCCTTTTCATATTCATTTTTTTTATTTTCAGCTTCAACACGTGAAGTATAATTTTCTCCATCCCACATATATTTTTTATTATCAATTATTTTTGATAAAAACATTTAGTTCCCTCATTTAAATTTTTACTAATTCTGTTTATATGGACTTGTCCCGATTTTTTTTATTTTTTCAACCATATCAGAAATTATTTTTGCAAATCGCTCACCTTCGGATGCTGAAATCCATTCTAATCGATATCTTTCCGGTTCAATCCCATAATCCTGTAGCATAAGATCTATTGCTTCAGCCCTCTTTTGTGCTTTTAAATTTCCTTCTTTATAATGACAGTCCCCGGGATGACATCCACACATAAGTACTGCATCAGCACCTTTAAGAAGTGTTTCAATAACAAAATTCGGATGTACCATACCAGAACACATTACCCTTATTATTCTAACATTTGGAGGATACTGTGTTCTAGAAATACCTGCAAGATCTGCTCCTGCATATGAACACCAGTTACATAAAAATGCTATTATTATCGGTTCTAATGTTTTTGAATTCGCGGCTTCAGCTTGAGCCATAATCTGATCCGGTCTGAAATTTTTAACATAGCATCCCTTTTTAGGACATGTTGCCATACAGCTTCCGCATCCGGCGCACATGCTACTTTCAATTTGCACTATTTTTTTCACACTGCCTTTAAATTTATATTCTAAAAGTGTAATTGCTTTATTAGGACATGGATCAATACAGTATGCACAACCATCACAGTTCTCATCAACAATAAAAGATATTCTTGGTTCAAGCTCTCTTTCATCTTTTGATATTATTCTATATCCGGCCATTGCAGCGGCTTCAGCGCTTAAAATTGCTTCTTCAATATTTTTTGAATAATGTGCCAGCCCGCATAAATATACACCTGCTGTTGCAAATTCTGAAGGATTAAGTTTTACATGTTTTTCTAAAAAGAATTTATCTTTTGAAAGTGATATTTTAATGAGTTGACTTATTTTTTCATTGTTTTCAATATCTGGCGTTGGACCTGTTGATAAAATAATATTATCTGCATCAATTGCAAGTTCGTCGTTTAATGTTATATCTTTAAGCTTCACCTCAAATTTATTATTTATTTTTACTACTTCAGGTTTATTATCTTCATTATATGGAATGAAAATAACACCTGATTCTCTTGCTTTTAGATAATAATTTTCATAAAAACCATATGTTCTGACATCTCTATAAAGAACAAATATTTTTGTATGAGGATTTAATTCTTTAATTTTCAAAGCATTTTTAACTGCGTGTGTACAGCATATCCTTTTGCAATAAGGATGCTCATTGTCTCTTGCGCCAACACATTGAATCATAACAAAAGTTTTATCAGTTTCTTTAATAAAAGATATATTTTTAGTTAATTTTTCTTCCAATTCAGTCTGCGTGAGTACATCTTTATCGCTATAAAGATACTCTCCATTTTTAGGTTTATATTCATCAGAACCTGTAGCAACAATTATCACTCCGTGTTCGATTTCTTTTTTCATATCTTTACTTTTAATTACTGATTTAAACCTTCCTACCGAACCGGAAACATCCTCCACATTAGCTTCTTTAAAAACTGTTATATTTGAATTATTTTCAACCGCATTTATTAGTTCTTTTAATTTTTCCTGCGGATTAGATCCATCAAAATTATAATAAATCTTTTTAAGATTTCCGCCCAGATGGCTGTTTCTTTCAACCAGAAATGTTTTTATTCCATATTTTGCATATTTTAATGCAGCAGTCATACCGGCTAAACCTCCGCCGATCACAAGAGCATTTTGATTTACTTTCATTATCATTGGATATAACTCTTCCAAAAGACGCGCTTTGGCAACTGCCATTTTTACCAGATACTTAGCTTTCTCTGTTGCTTTTAGAGGTTCATGCATATGCGGCCAGGAACACTGATCTCTAATGTTCGCCATCTCAAATAAATACGCGTTTAATCCGGATTCTCTTAGTGTATCTTGAAACAATGCCTCGTGCGTTCTGGGTGAACAGGAAGCAACAACAACACGGTTTAAATTTTGCTTTTCTATCGCTTCTTTTATTTTTACTGCTGTATCAGTTGAGCAAGTGTATAAATTATCTTCTGCATATACAACATCAGGCAGAGTTTTTACAAATTCAACCACACCGGGGACATCAACTACTCCGCCAATATTTTTTCCGCAATGGCAAACAAATACTCCCACACGAGGCGAATCATTCCCTGCTTTTTTTTCAGGAGGAAAAACTTTCGGAGTGATAAGAGTCCCTTTTTTTTCATTCAAAATTTCCATTACATTTGATGCCGCAGCGCTTCCGCCTATTACAGTATCAGGAATATCTTTCGGCCCTGATCCTATTCCGACAACATATATCCCATCACAGGTTGATTGAGCAGAATTAAAACTCTTGGTCATAAAAAAACCATTCTCTTCAAGTTTAATATTCATTTTTTTAGTTATTTCTCTAATATTATGTGAAGGAACTAGTCCAGTGGATAAAACAACAAGATTAAAAATATCTTCTTTTATTTTATTATTATCATCTTGATATTTAACTATTAAATCTCCTGTATTCGGGACATCTTTTATTGCAGAAGGACGGCATCGGATAAATTTTATTCCAATCTCTTTTGCTCTGTTATAATAATCTTCAAATCCTTTGCTGAATGCGCGAATATCAGTATAAAAAATCATACACTTTATTTCTTTCTCATGTTCTTTTGCAATTATTGCTTCTTTTATAGCCGCCATACAGCAAATATATGAACAATATTTATTCTCTTCATCTCTTGAGCCTACACATTGCACAAATGCAATTTTTCGCGGTGTTTGATTATCTGACGGTCTAAGCACTTTTCCTCTAAACGGCCCTGAAGCGCTTAAAATTCGTTCAAACTGTAAATTAGAAATAACATTATTAAATCTTTTATATCCATATTCTTTTTTATTTATTGGATTATAAATCTCTGCACCTGACGCAAGAATTATCGCTCCAACATTTATATCTACAAAAGACTCTTTAGGCATATCATGCATAATCGCTTTTGGTCCGCATGCTTCCACACACTCTAAACACTCTGAACATATCGCACAATTAATACATCTATTTGCTTCTCTAAGAGCCTGTTCTTCTGTATATCCTGTTATTCGTTCTTTAAATAATTGTTTATCCTCTCCATTAATCTTAAAAATATGCTGCATCATTTCTTTATGTTTAATTCTCTTCTTAATCTCTTCTGTACTAAGAATTACTTTTTCAATTTCAGGTTCTTTCTGATAAAGCTCTTCCCCATTTAAAAATCTATCAATGGATGAAGCTGCTTTATGCCCGGCAGCAATAGCATTCACAATAAATAAAGTTCCGCTAACAGCATCTCCACCTGCAAAAACACCTGCTTTTGAGGTTGCAAGTGTATTTTTGTCAACTTTGACAACTCCTTTTTCATCAAGTGCAATTCCTTCAGAAACAAATGGAAATTCAGGAACCTGGCCAATTGCAAAAATAACCATATCTACATCAAATATACGTACTTTATTTTCTATATGATCAATTTGCGGTTTCCCAAATGCATCAAATCCATAAAATTTTATTTCATTAAATCTAATTTTAGATGCTTTATCATCATTAGAAATTATTTTTGTTAAAGAATGTGAAGGGAATATTTTTATTCCATCTTTTTCTGCACTTTCAATTTCCCAAATGTCGGCAGGCATTTTTTCTCTTGATTCAAGACATATAATACTGACTTCCTTTGCCCCAAGCCTTATTGCAGTTCTTCCTGCATCCATTGCGACATTGCCACCACCGAGTATTACTACTTTTTCAGCAATTTCTATTTTTTCATTTAATGCGAATGACCGCAAAAAATTAATTGCACTAAAAACATTTTTTAAGCTTGCACCCGGCATATTAAATTTTTTATCTTTATGCGCACCAACAGCTATAAATACAGCGCTAAATCCTTCATTAAAAAGTTTATCAATACTTTCTACTTTACAATTAGTTTTTACCTCTATTCCTTCTGTTAAAATATTCTTAATATCTCTTTCCAATCTTTCAGGCGCAAGTCTGAATCTAGGGATACCAACACGCATCATGCCGCCTATAACAGGTAGTGATTCAAAAACAGTAACTTTATATCCTTTTTGTCTTAAATCATGTGCAGCAGTTAATCCTGCCGGTCCTGAGCCAATAATAGCCACTGTTTTATCATGTATAATACTTTTATTATAAATTTCTGGTTTTATTTTGTTATCAAATGCCCAATCTGCAACAAATCTTTTTAAATTTCTTATTGAGACTGATTCATCGAATTTGCTTCTAGTGCATTCATCTTCGCAATAATGTCTGCATACTCTTCCGCAAACAGATGGGAATGGATTATCCCGCAAAATTAAATTATATGCCTCTTTATATTTTTTTTCTCTTATAAGAGCTATATATCCCTGCGTATTTTGTCCTGCCGGACATGCAGTTTTGCATGGCGACCGTCCCAGTTTATCAATTGCAAATTTTGAAGGTATTGCTTGAGGATATCTTCTATAAATTGCTTTTCTTTCATCAAGTTCCATATTATATTCTGAAGCAACTCTAACCGGACATTTTGTTTCGCATTCTCCGCACCCAGTACATTTTTCTTCATTAATATATCTTGCCTGTTTTTTAATTTTTACATTAAAATTTCCAGCAGAACCTGTAACCGAATCTATCTCACCTAAGGTTATAAGTTCAATATCTTTATTTCTCCCCACTTCAACAAGTCTTGGAGCCATGCTGCACATTGCGCAATCGTTAGTTGGAAATGTTTTATCAAGCTGGGACATCATCCCACCAATGCAGGATTCTTTTTCAAGGAGATAAACTTTTATTCCAGCCGCAGCAAGATCAAGCGCTGATTGGATACCTCCTATCCCACCTCCAACAACAAGTGCCGCACCAACTTTTTTATCTGACATTAATTAAAATCTCCTCTGAAGAGACAAAGTGTTTATCAATATACAAATTTTTTTTGCTTATTCCAAAACTTAATCCCATCAGCTGGGTAAAATAAAAAATCGGGATATTAAATTTTTTATTGAATTTTTTTTCGATCTCATTTTGTCTTAAATCAAGATTCGCATGACATAACGGACATGCAACAGAAATTATATCTGCTTCGCGGGCTTTTGCATCGGTCAGAATCTTATCACATAGTTCAAGTACAATATCTGTTTTGCTTAAAGCAAATGATGCTCCACAGCAGTCGGTCTTATATCCCCAGTCAATTGTGTCAAATCCGCATTCGCGCAAAACATTATCCATACTCATTGGATATTCACATTCATCAAACTGCGCTATTTTTGGCGGGCGAGTTAAAAGACAACCGTAATAACATGCAATTTTTAAATGAGATAAATCTATGGATTTTATTTTAGATAATTTATTGAATTCTTTTTCTTTTATAAACACCTGGAGTGGATGCAATATTTCGATATCGTGAGGTAATTTACTTTCAATAATTTTTTCGATATTTTCTTTAAGCAATAATTTTTTTTCTGTTTCATTTTTTGCAATTTTAAATCTTGAAAAACATGCACTGCATGGGACCAATACTTCATTAAATCCATGATTTTTTATATCAGTAAGATTTTGCCATGACAGGCTAATAGATAAAAGATGTGACGCAATATGCACAGGAGATGATCCGCAACATATCCAGTTCTTTGGTTCAATAAGCTCTATCCCAAGATTTTCGCATACCATTTTTAATGAAAAATTATACTCTTTTGCTGTTGAATTAAGTGAACAACCGGGATAATAGGCATATTTCATATACACTCCATAATACTACACTCTCTTTTCTTTAGTCACTTATTTTTGCACATTTTTAAAAATTTTTTTTGTTCTGTCAGAGCCTTCAAAACTAGGTAATAATTTAAGTTTGCCTTTCTTGATCATGTTTATTCCAAGCTCCAGATCTTTCGCATAATCTTTTGTTGCTAATTTTATTGAAGTAATTAGTCCAATTTCATATAATCTTCCAAATGATTTTATATTAGAAAGTCCTATTTTATAGAAAGTTAAAACTTCAGGAACACCGGCAGGTATATTCGACTTAAAAACAATTGCACGCAAAGTATCCATTATTTTAGCAATATCAATTCCCTGAGGACAACGAGTTGAACATGCATAACAACTGGCACAAAGCCATATTGTTTTACTTTTAAGTATTTGATCTTTTAATCCTATTCTTGCAAAATATATTAATTGATTTGGAGTGTAATCCATAAGATGTGAAACCGGACAACCACTGGAGCATTTTTTACATTGATAACAAGTATTTATATCCTCCCCTGTTTCTTCTTTAATAACAAGAGAAAAATCATCAAAATTGTTTCTAATATTATATACCATAAAATATTAGTCCTGTATTTTAATTTTCACTTAATAAACAATACCATTTTCAACTTATATTAACACTCTTTTTGTTTATTTTCAATTTCATATAAATTTTATATATGGTTATTTATTTCAGCATATCCTCAGGTAATAATATCTGCCAATCTGTACTATCCCATTTAACTATCCCTTTATCAGATCCAATAAGTTTTACATTTTTAGAGTTTATGCTTAATGTTGTTAAATTTGGAGATGGCAGACCTGAAGTTGTATCATATACAGTCCAGCCGGTATCATAATATTCCCCTAATCCTTGAGCTGTACAAGCCCATAAATGCTGATCAGGACTAATAGCTAATTTATAAACCGGGATATTTTCCCATTTTGTATAATTAGTTTTATATTGCCAGATACCTGATGAATTGTAAAATTCAGAAATACCTTTAGCTGTAGCCAATTTAATATTTGAAAAATCCGGATCTGCTAAAATATCGTATACATTGCCGGCACCGGTATCATAATTTTGCCATCCAGAAGATGTAAGAACGCTTGTTCCTTTTCCTGTTCCGCACCATATCTCATTTGCTGTTTGATTATAAACCAGTGAAAACACAGGAAGAGACATTGGTTCGTTATAAATAATTTTATTTTCTATATCGATAAACTTTGAAAAACCTTTATCAGTTCCAATCCATAAAGAATCATAAAAAAATTTGATTTCATTTACATTATTACTCATAAGCCCAAAAGTTGTATCGTATTGTATCCATGTTGAATCATTTCGTAATTTATATACACCGGAATTAGTTGCCAGCCATGGGAGAATAGTTGTATCAAAAACTATTTTATTAACTTTTATCCCTTCCAAATCATTAATTCTTTGCCATTTATTATTTTTATATAATGCCAGTCCATCATTCAATCCCGCCCAGATATTTCCATAAAAATCATAAGTAATCGTATTTATTGCTCCGCTGCTTATTTCTTTTATCCATAAATATGTCAAATTTTTATCAGATAATTTGGATATAAGCCCGGATGACGTTCCGTACCACATTGTGTTATTGCTGTCAGGATAAATTTGATTTATTTTTTTCCCATTAAAAAAACTAATTCCGGAATCAAAATAAGTAATACCGTTCCATGTTCCAATAAATGTTGTTTCACTGCTTGAATAAAAAGAAAGCACAGAATTATTAATTAATTTTTTTGAAGTATTATAAATTGTCCACCCTGTAGTTTCCTGTCTAGCAGCACCATTGCGTGTTCCTACCCATAATTTATCAGATGAATCAATATATAAAGCCTGTATATAATTATCAGGCAGTCCATTTGAACTTATGTAGGTCACCCAATTATTTCCGTCAAATTTACTTAATCCTGCAGGTGTACCAACCCAAATTTCATTATTCCTGCAGGCGAGAGCTGTAATAAAATCAGACGGCAATCCATTTTGTGTGGTGTATTGTTTCCATTCATTGGAAATTAAAACATTAAGCCCTCTGGAAGTTCCTGCCCATAATCGAGAAGCTGTGTCAAAAATCAGCGCATTAATTTGATTATTAGATAATTTTGAAGCTGTATCATACGTTGTCCAGCTTATACCATCAAAAAATGAAAGTCCATTATCCGTTCCGCACCATATTTTTCCTTGTGAGGATACTATTTTATTAACTTTATTATCAGCCAATCCATTATTTTTATTTATTAATTTCCACGTATTTCCTTCTTTTTTTAATAATCCTTCATCTGTTCCAATCCAGTAAATACCTGAATCATCTTTAATTAAATGATTTATATTATTAATATCTTTTGAAGGATGCTGTGTATCCATATTTTGAATATAGATTGATTTTTTATCTGTTATTTTTAAAATGCTCAGTCCTTCTGGAGTCAATACCCATATATTATTATCTTTATCAATAAGCATACTGTTTATTTTATTATTAGTAAGCCCATCATTGATATTATAATTAATCCATTCTCCATTATTAAACTGATTTATTCCTCCGCGTGTCCCAATCCAGAGATTATCATTTACATCAAACTGAATAGCATAAATCTGTTTATCTGACAGGGAATCAGAATAATATTCATTCCATAATTTACCATCAAATTTATTCAATCCGTTTAAAGTCCCTGCCCATATATTGCCATTTTTATCTTCTGCAATAGAAAGTATTATATTACTGGAAATTTTACTATTATATATTGAATATACAGTCCATTCATTTCCATCGAATTTGTTTATCCTGCCACCTGTCCCAATCCAGATATTGTTTTTGCTATCTACAATGATACATAGAACTTCTGAATATGAAAGTCCATCCTTAATTTTATAAGTTGTCCATGTTTTTTTTTTTATTTTATTTAAACATTTTTCAGTCTCGCACCAGATATTATTATTTTTATCAACAGCTTATGCATAAACATTTGTTCCCAAAAGCCCATCGAGAGAAGTATAATTTTCCCACTTTTCCCCGTCAAATCTGCTAACTCCGCCATAAGTACCAAACCATTTAACACCTTGTAAATCAACTGCAATTGAATAAACATAATTATTTAAAAGCCCGTCAGCTATATTATACTTTTTATAGCCGGTAGAATCATATTTTATAATACCGTTATCTGTCCCAACCCATATAATATTACCTTCTGCTGCTATTGAATAAAAACGATTTCCATTATGGACATAATTTCCCCAGAAGACAGATATTTTTGATCTTTCCCCTCCTACCCGACCGCAGGAAAATAGTGTTAAACTATTAAAAATTAATAAAATAAATAATAAAATATTTTTTATCTGGAAGTGCCAAGAATACCCTGCCTTTTTAAGGCAGGGATGAATTGGCACAAATATAAATAATAAATAATTCCTATCAGAGAAGATACCCTGCGGCTCTGCCGCTGGGTTTTTCATAATTTTATTCATGATTTGCTCCTAAAAGAAATAACTAGTACTTGAAGAATTAGATTTGATAAGATGCCTGCCATTATATCATCCAGCATTATTCCAAAAGGACTTCTTATTTTTTCAAGTTTATTAATTGGAAATGGTTTAAAAATATCTAAAATACGAAAAAGAATAAACCCCATTACTACATTTTTATAGTTTATTGGTATCAAAAACATTGTAATCCAGAAACCGCCTATTTCATCAATAACAATCTGGGGAGGATCATCATCATGTGAAAAAGAAGTTTTACATTCTTGAATTGATAAAAGGCCTAATATTAAAACTGAAGTTACTATTATTAAATATGAATAGGTACCTAAAAATCTTGAAAATAAAATATAAATAATTAAACCAACTAAAGATCCTATAGTTCCTGGAATAAAAGGAATATATCCCGCATAAAATCCAGTGGCAAGAAAAATAGCAATTTTTTTCACATGGAATATCCTATGAATAGTTATAATTCTTTCATATACAAATTTTTATTTTGAATAAAATAATTTGCCCCTGAGATTACCGTTATTATTACTGCTACTATCATTAAAAAATAGGGCGTATTATTAAAAATAATAAGAACATATTTGCCAAGTAAACCTCCCTGTAATAAAATTTGCTCTACAGTTCTATTATTAATATGAATCATTGTTTTCTGAAAAAGCATAAAAACATATATTACAATTATTGAAATAAGCTGAGCAGCTGTTTTATATTTGCCATATTTATCAGCAACAATAATTTTTTGCTCCATACTGGCTAAAATTCTTAATCCCATTACAGCAAATTCACGGCTGATGATTATAATTACCATCCATGCAGGGATAACAGACTTCTGAACCAAAAAAATAAGAGCGGCAGAAACTAATATTTTATCAGCAAGCGGATCCATAATTTTACCAAAATTTGTCACATTTCCCATCTTGCGGGCTATTTTTCCATCATACAAATCACTTATTGCTGCAGCGATAAGTAATAACAATGCGGCATAACGGAAAAAAAGTCCATGAAGACTCATTAGAATCATAAATAAAAAAACAGCTACGATTCTATATGAAGTTATATGATTTGCAACATTCATAATTATAATTTCCTTTTTAATTCCAAAAGAACGCATTCAGGAACAAGCGATTTAATATTTCCGCCATACTGAGCTATTTCTTTAACGATGCTTGAACTCAAATACGAATACATTTCATTTGGAATCATAAATACTGTTTCGACATTTTTAGAGAGTTTACGGTTCATTATAGCCATTTGAAATTCATAATCAAAATCAGAAATAGCGCGAACACCGCGGATTATTGCTTGTGCATTTTTTTTTTCAACATAATTAACTAACAATTCATCAAAAAAATCGATCTCAACATTTTTAAACTGCTCTATAGATTTTTTTAGCAAATTAACTCTTTCTGCCAAGCTAAAAAGAGTATTTTTTTTGGGTTTTTCTATTACTGCAACAATAATTTTATTGAAAATTCTTAATCCACGTTCAATTATATCAATATGTCCATTAGTTACAGGATCAAATGTACCGGGATATACAGCTGTTTTTTTCATATCAACGCATTCTCCAATTTATGCAGAGTATAAAACGAAAGTACAATATTACCATAGATATATTCTCTTTTCAATTTTAAATTATCAATTTGTTCATGTGTTTTTTCTTTTTTATGATGTTCCCATATGACTAAACCATCTTTATTTAATATATTGTATTCAGATATAAGATGTAAAGTTTTCTTTCCAAAATCAAAAAAATAAGGAGGATCCAAAAATATAATATCAAATTTTTTTTGTTTATGATATATTATTTTTAAAGCTAAAAAAGTATTTTTTAAATAAACTTTACAGTCTTTTTCAAATTCCAGAAGTTCAAAATTATTTTTAATTAAATTAAAGTGATTTAAATTATTTTCAATAAATATGCAATTCTTTGCCCCGCGGCTAATTGCTTCTATCCCAATAGCTCCAGTTCCTGCAAATAGATCCAATACATTTGCATTAATTATAGATGTACCAAGAATATTAAATAAAGATTCTCTTACTTTATCAGATGTTGGTCTCAATTTAAATTTAGTATCTATCTTTTTTAAAAAACGGTGGCAAAAAGAACCACCTATTATTCTTTGCATTTTTGCTAATCCTGAATAAGGGTAATGTCAAAAATTAACCACAGAGAACACAGAGAAACTTTTAAATAGTAGAGACGCAAAATTTTGCGTCTCTACCTAATAATCCGGGACATAATGTTGAATGAACTTCTATTGCACAAGATATTATTCGATTGGTTATATCTTTCAAAGGGAATTCTCTTTGAGAACACAGAGAAATTTTTAATTTTTCTCTGTGTTCTCTGTGGTTCATTTTTTATCTCCTTTTTTAAGTTACAAATACTGACTCAAAAAGACTATAATACCTGATAATATAAAAGAAAAATCAATGATATACTCAAATAAATTCTTTGCTGAGACAATTTTTTTATAAGAATAGATATAAAATAAGATATAAATAGGAACAATTAGAAGATAAAAACCAATTTTAAGTATATATCCCTTTATTGAAAAAATAAAAAGCATAATAAATAATAAGATTGAAAGCCCTTTTATTAAATAATTAGAATTTTTTTCTCCTAATAAAATTGGGATAGTATCTTTTCCAACTATCCTATCACCCTGCACTTCTCTTATGCCATAATAAACAGACCGTATAAATACTAGAGTAAAAACAAACATAATCGCCATAAATGTACTTTTATTAAATTCTCTTCTTGAACCAAGTAAAGGTGAGATAACAATAATTATTACCCATGCTATAGCTAAAACAATATCCTTTGATGCAGGAATATCTTTAATTTTTTGATATTTGAAAATTGATAATAGACTATCAGGAATAATTTTTACCTGATAAATAATACCCATTAATGTAGCAATAAAAACTAAAGAAAAAACTAATAATCCCAGATCAATAGCAAGAATTAGAGAACCAATACCGGTTAATATTCCAGATAATATCAAAGCCTGTCTATTCCGTTCATAAAAAAATTTTTTACCGGGGTAATTAAATCCTATTGTCGCATGTTCGGTAAATTGATTTAATATATGCATTGAAAATATATATAAAAAACTTAATAAAAGATATAAAAAACGCGGACGAATATTCTGCAATTTACAGCTTGCATAAGTTAAGCTTATTGCACCCAAAGATAAATAAATATTTGTTCTTAAAATATTCTGATTTAGAGACATTGCAAAACGTTTTAATAAAGATTCTTTATTTTTTTGAATTTCTGATACTTTTTCAACTACATCCAGAAATACCCAATTTGGAGTTGAAGCGCCTGCTGTAATACTTATATTATTAAAAGATTGAAATGATTGCTCTTTTATTTCATCTGCTGTTTCAACATGAAATGCAGGTGTACCGCGTTCCTGCACTAATTTTGTCATACGGGAAGTGTTTGCGCTATTTTTCCCACCAACAATTATAATGGCGTCAGAAATATTACATAAATCCCCAAGCTCTTTTTGGCGTAATGAAGTGGAATCGCAGAGAGTATCAAAAATTTCTATTTCAGCATATTTATTTTTCAAAATTTCAGTTATTTCAAGAAATAATTTTTCATCAAGAGTAGTCTGTCCGACAACGCAAACTTTTTTTAAAGGAGGAAGATTCGAAGCTTCAAATGGAGTACTTATAACATATCCCTGATTCTCAGCAAATCCTAATAAACCAACAACTTCAGCATGTCCCTTATCCCCTAAAATTATAATACTATAATCCTGATCAAAATATTTTTTGATGATATTTTGTACTTTTGTTACACGCGGGCATGTTGCATCATAAATAGTTGCTTTACTTTCTATAAGCTCTTTTCGTTTTTGCGGAGAAATTCCATGTGAACGAATAATTACAATACAGGGGATATCTTTATATTTTTTTAAATCAGCAGGATCCTTTAAAACTTGAACACCTCTGGAATTTAAAAGTTCAACTACCTGATTATTATGAATTAATGGTCCGTAAGTAAAAACCCGTTTATTATTATCCTTATTTTTATAAATTACTTCCAGAACCATATTCAAAGCACGCCGGACACCCATGCAAAATCCAGCATTCTTTGCAAGTATAACCTGCAATTCAAATCCTCC
>CAYWFU010000036.1:0-7677 GCA_964457585.1 uncultured bacterium
CATGCGGTTTTGTTCTTTCAAATTTCTCTTTTGCCATTTTATTTCCTCCTGATTTTAATTAATTAAATTTTAAATCTTTTATCTTGATTTTGAACTACACTGACTTATTTATGGAGCCCATGATCGGAATCGAACCGATGACCTCATCCTTACCAAGGATGTACTCTAACCAACTGAGCTACATGGGCAATTTGAAATCTCAAATTTGAAATTTGAAATTGCAAATTTCCGAAATTGGAGCGGGAAACGGGATTCGAACCCGCGACCCTCAGCTTGGAAGGCTGATGCTCTAGCCATCTGAGCTATTCCCGCATTATTTCATTGACGATTGAGCATTGAGCATTGACAATTGAGCATTATAATTCAATTTATATTTATAACGTCCAATGTTTTCAAAAGATTTAAACCTCAATGCTCAATTCTCAATTGCCAATTGTCAATACTATTTACCCAGATTGTGGATAATAGTTAATTCTATGGTGGGGAGAGGTGGATTCGAACCACCGAAGCTCTATGAGCGACAGATTTACAGTCTGTTCCCGTTAGCCGCTAGGGAATCTCCCCATTAAAACAAGTCAAAAGCAATGTAGAGACGCAAAATTTTGCGTCTCTACTGACTTTATTCTTCTGGAGCTGGCGATGGGACTTGAACCCGCAACCAGCTCATTACAAGTGAGCTGCTCTACCAATTGAGCTACGCCAGCTTAAAAATAAAAAATTCACATATAAAATCTATTGTTTATGCCTGTAGTGGAGATTTTTAAGCTATTCCCGATTTTTCAGAAAATTCCTATCAGAGACAGAAGATATTCCTGCAGCTTTACTACAGGGTTCTTCATAAAAATTATACTGTTTTGGCATAGAAATTTTTAATATAATACAAAAATATATCTAAAGTCAAGCAAAATTTAGTTTTAATTATAAAAATCTTCTTTTACGATAAACTTCAAACATTAATAATGCACCTGCTACCGATACATTAAGAGAATTAATTTTACCTTTCATCGGTATATTTATTAGAAAATCACACTTTTTTCTAACTAATTCCTGCAATCCTTCACCTTCATTCCCTAAAACCAGAGCAAGTGGAATATCTAAATCAGTATTGAAATAATTTACATTTCCTTCCATATCTGCTCCAAAAATCCATATTCCCAGCTTCTTAAGCTTATCAATAGTCTGTGCTAAATTATTTTCTCTTATAATTGGCACATATTCAGAAGCTCCTGCAGAAGTTTTTACAACTGTAGAATTAATTGGAGAACTATGATGAGATGAAATAATAACTCCATGCACCCCGCATGCATCCGCTGAACGCATTAATGCCCCAATATTATGAGGATCGTAAATTTGATTTAATATCAGGAAAAAAGGTTTTTCTTTTTTAGAATTTATTGATTCTAAAACCTGTTCTATGCCATAAGTTTCTATATCAGCCACCAGAGCTGCTATACCCTGGTGCGAAGCTCCCTGATTAATTTTATTTAAAATCTGCTGAGTAACAATTTTTATTGGAATATGTTTGTCTTTACATAAACCAATTATTTTTTCTCTTATTTCTCCTTTTCCATCAGAAGCTAAATATACTTCCTTTATCTTACGTTTTCCACTTAATAGTATTTCATATACTGAATTTCTACCATAAGCATATTGTTCCGCCACATCTGCTCCCTGTCCGTTATTTCTTAATTCTCCATCGTGTACCACCTGGTGAGTCTTCAAGTTCTATAAATTGCTCTTTTAACTTATCTCTTATAAAATCAGCAGAACCCCAATCTTTATTGCTTCTGGCTTTATTCCTGAGTTCAATTATTATTTTTAACAATGAATCAACTAATGCATCATCAATATTATGTTTTTTTTCTTTCTGAAATAAATTAAGAACTTTTCCTGATTCTTTAATTAAATCGGCACTCTTCTTTAATAAAAATATTTTGTTTTCATTCTCAGGTGCAGCTTTAAGAAAAATATTCATTTCTCTCACCAGTTCGAATAAAACAGCTATTCCTAAAGCAGTATTAAAATCATCATCCATTGCTTCGATAAATTTTTGTTTTATTTCATCAATTCTATGACTAAATTTTTCTTCAACCGGTCCAATAGTTCCTGAAATTTCATTTCTTAACAAATTCTTATTTTGTTCAATAGCTTCATAAGCCAGTGTAAGACTTGTATAAAAACGTTCAAGTCCATTATTAGCTTCTTCCAGATGCATATCGCTAAAATCAATAGGACTGCGGTAATGAGTGGAAAGCAAAAAGAACCTCACAATTTCAGAATCATAATGAGCTAATATTTCTCTGACTCTAAAAAAATTACCCTTTGATTTGGACATCTTTTTTTCATCTATATTAACAAAACCGTTATGAGTCCAATATTTTGCAAAAAGTTTTTCGGTACATCCTTCAGATTGTGCTATTTCATTTTCATGATGTGGAAAAATTAAATCCTTGCCCCCGCCGTGTATATCAAAAGTACTTCCAAAATATTTCATTGACATGGCTGAACATTCTATATGCCAGCCGGGACGACCTTCGCCCCATGGGCATTTCCACTTTGGTTCGCCAGGTTTTGCGCTTTTCCACAATGCAAAATCCAGAGGTGATTTTTTACGGGTATCTATTTCAACACGCGCCCCTGCTTTCAAATCTTCCAGTGTTCTGCCGGAAAGTTTTCCATATCCTTTAAATTTCGCTACTTCAAAAAAAACATCTCCACCAGGAACAACATATGCATATCCCTGTTTTATTAAACATTCAATTAAAGCGATAATTTCCGGTATATGATCTGTTGCTTTTGGTTCTATTGTTGCATCTCTAATCCCCAAGTCTCTCATATCTTTATAATATTCCTGTATATATGTATTGGCAATAACTTCGGAAGTTGTATTTTCTGCTTTGGCACGATTTATTATCTTATCATCTATATCAGTAAAATTTCGCACATAAGTAACTTTATAACCGCGATATTCAAAATAATTCCTTATTATATCAAAAGCCAATGCTCCTCTTGCATGCCCAAGATGACAATAATCATATACTGTAACGCCGCATACATACATTTTGACCTCACCCTGTATCTGAGGGATAAAATCTTCTTTTTGTCCGGAAAATGTATTATATATTTTTATCATATTTCTCCTTAAATAATTTATTCCAGTATAAAGTTGTAAGGATTTTCGACTTTATTATTAACATGCACTTCATAATGTAAATGCGGTCCAGTACTATGTCCTGTACTACCCATTAACGAAATTACATCACGTCTTTTAACACGCTGCCATTTATCAACCAGAAGTCTGGAATTATGAGCATAAAAAGTCCAATAACCATAACCATGATCAACAACAACTAATTTCCCATATCCTTCCTGCCATCCTGAAAAGATAACAATTCCATCAGCAGTTACACGTACAGGTAAACCTTTTTGCCCTGCGATATCCAATCCTTTATGAAAACTCAGTCTTCCAGAAAACGGAGAAATGCGGTATCCAAAACCTGAAGTCATATATCCTCTTACAGGCCAGATAGCCGGAGTAGCACGCAGTTTAGAATCTTGAGTATTAAGAAATTTTATTAATTCTTCAAAGCTCTCTTTTTGTTCAAACGCTTCTTGCTTCAATGAATCAAGCGGACGCAGAACATCCTCGCTATATTCTTCCAGGGCATTATTAAATTTTAAAATCAAATCATCAACTTTTATTTCTTCTTCAGTACCGCCCATTCCCTCATGGCCAATATTGGATCTATTTAAAGCAAATTTATCTTTTAATATTTTATCATATTCTTTTAAAACCAGAATATCCTTGTTTAACAATCTTATTTTACCATTTAATCCTTTAATCTGTTCTTCTAAAACATCATTTTTTCCTTTTAAAATTTTTGTAGATGGGATAAGTGCTACTAATTCTTTTTTCATTTTGTAACAATCCCATAACAGATTTATTCCATAAAAAAATATCAAAATAGCAAACACAACAAAATACTTCAACCCCCTCCATGAAAAATGAAAGTCGGTTGATTTGCCACTGACATCATCGATTATTTTAAGTGTAATATCATCCTGTGGCATGTGTTTCTCCTATCCTAAATACTACAGCGCGATAGCGCTATAGTTCTTTATTCATCGCACTATACGATCTTTCTATCGCACTGTCGCACTGTCATACTGTAGCGCTGTAGTACTAAGCATTCAAATAGGTTTCTATTTGTTCCTTTGTCGGGACTCCATCTATTCTGTCTACATCATCTATTATAAGACATGGAACACTTTTAACATGAAATGTTTCTGCAATTTTTTCACCTTTTGGAGAAAAAATATTAATCTCATTTAGAGGTATTTTTTTTTCAAAAGCTATTTCTCTCACTACCTCTTTTGCTATAGGACAAATATTACAAAATGGTGAATAGAATAATTTAAGATTGTGCAATTTCATAAAAGGCATCCTTTACTTTTTTAATTTCTTCATCATTTAACCCATAAATTGATAATTTAATATGCTTGCTCATTCCTTTATGCAACCCAACTATTCCGCGGTCAATCATACTCTGAGCAAGAAAAAAACCTTTATCTCTGTGTGTCTGAGAAATTTTCCAGAAGCGCGGTGTTTCAAAGTGCATCAAATGATGCTGATGCGGTTGCTGCCCTAAAAGCATAATATCACCAATATCTTCCATATCTTTAATAAAATTATTTATCTTTTTTAATTCATCTTCCCATCTCGACACCCTTTCCTTAACCATAGGAAATGTAAGCATAGAACTTATAAGAGGAATACCTCCAATACTGCATCCGAAAATATTTGGAATTTTCTTCCCGAATACTCTGCCTGACCAGGAAGGTCTATCCTTGGATGTGGCAAATACCTGTTTATTCCATTTAAAAGTACTGATTAAATACCCTAATGGCGCTAATGACATCATAGATTTATGAGCTGAAAGAGTTAAAAAATCAGCCTTTACTTCTTTAATATTTATAGGAATAACACCACCGGTATAAGCGGCATTAATCATATATGGAACTTCGTACTCTTCACAAACCTCGCCAACTTCTTTTATTGGCGCAATATTTCCATAATAAGGATCCGCATGAGTAACTACCACTAACGCTGGAAGTTTGCCATGTTCCTTTTTAACAGCTTCAATTTTTTCAGCAAAACCTTTTGCAGTATAAATGTATTCCGGATATCCATTATGCGGAGGCTCAACGACTTTTAATCTATTCATCTCAGCTGAAATATTTGTACTATAGTGACTATTTGGGTCTACAACAATTATATTTGTATAATTATCATCATTCTCAATAAATTCCGAAATAGCTCTTAAAACTGCGTACTGTGCACCCCTGCAACCAAAAGTATGTTCAGCCACATCTCCGCCAAAAAAATTTGCCACTTCCTGCAAAAAACTTTTTATATCAGGTTTTCGTATCAGAGATGAACGTCCTTCTATACAATCAAAACAAGTAATATATCCGACTTCAGACCAATTTTCAAAAAGTTCTTTACGAATATTTTCTGGTATAATTCCACCGCGAATAAGTGAATTTATTATTGTCATCCCTTTATATGGATTTTGCATCTTAAATTTATCCTCCGCCAAATTTTTACTTTTTATTCAGAGCTTTCAATGTTAAATCATTTAAAACTTCCAATAGATTTTTACCTGTATATAGATTTATTCCAATTTCATCCGGAACTACTACTATATATATATCTTTCCACGTCCCGCGTTCTTTTAATTGAAATGGTTTTTTAACCTGAAAATCAGCAGGTAAATCCTTAATTGGAAGATAGAATGTTAAATATTTAATTCTTCCATCATCATCTTTATTTAAATATATGCGAATATTCTGCTCATCTATTTTCCCAAAGAAAAAATCACTGCCTTTTTCAAATCCGATTTTCTCGAAATTCTTTACAATTTCTTTAGGAATATCTGATACAGTACAACCACATAATGAACCACCTGTTTTTATCAATTTTTCAATTCGTTCTGCCAGCTTTTCCGCAATATTATAAGGTAATCCTAATATCATATCAGAACTTTTAAATCCGGCAAACATCCTTGCTCCATTGCACAAAAAAGTTAAATTAGGCTGTTTATCTTCAAAAACTTTTGCTGTTGCTTCACCGCAGACTCCTAATTCCCCTTTAAATGAAGCATTAATCCCTCCTAATAAAATGGATATAGTCATAATCTGTTCAGCCGATAAAATAAGTAAAATTACATCTGCGTCATCAGTTGGGCCAACCATAATGCTCTGTGTTTTAGATTTTATACGTGGTTCAACTTCAACATACTCAGGTTGCCTGAAACCCAGACATAATTCTGCATTTGGACAGGATAAATCATTGCATTCAGCATAAAAAGTTTTACCTAATGCGGCATCTCTTACCATTTCACAATAACGCATTGGTGCGGCTAATTTTGTTTTATATATAGATTCATTAGAAATTTTTATCCCGACAAGATGATATTTCATTCCAAGATATGAACGTATACTTTCAAGCATAAAATAACTCCTTTAATAATTAGGTATAGAATCTTTAGATTTATGATTTTTAATGACTAAGGCAGTGAGCAAAAATAACTTCCACATCTTGCTTGTCTTTTGCTCCGTCTTCTACGTTGTGCTAAAGGTTACATAGCGTTGCTATGCGCCCTTTAGCACGCCTTGAAGACGAAACAAAATCCTGCGCAATATGTAAAAGTTATTTTTGCTCACTACCTAATACTGCAAAATTCTTCATAATCTATTAATTCTTTAATAGTAGGATTCTCTCCGCAGATTGGACATTTAGGATCGCGTTTTATTTTCATAATTCTGAATTCCATCTTTAAAGCATCAAATATTAATAATCTTCCAATCAGATTATCACCTATCCCCAAAATATATTTTATGGCTTCCAAAGCCTGTATTGTTCCTACTATACCTGGTAAAACACCAATAACTCCTGCTTCCTGACAACTTGGGACCATTCCGGGAGGAGGCGGAGAATGATATAAACATCTATAGCATGGCCCTTTATTTGGAGAAAATAGCGTTACCTGACCATCAAACCGAAATATGCTGCCATGAACATTGGGAATATTTTTCATTAAACATGCATCATTTACTAAATATCTGGTTGCAAAATTATCACAACCATCAACAACAATATCATATCCAGTTATTATATTTAAAATATTTTGTGAAGTTAATCTTTCTTCAAAAAGTATAACATTAACATCCGGATTTAAAGCATTAATTGTTTCTTTTGCAGACTTACCTTTATGGTGCCCCACCCTATCTGTACGATGTATTATTTGACGCTGAAGATTACTTTCCTCTACAATATCCATCTCAACGATTCCTATTGTCCCGATACCTGCGGCAGCAAGATATAATAATACCGGTGAACCTAATCCACCTGCACCTACAACTAAAACCTTAGATTTAAGTAATTTATTTTGCCCTTTACCTCCAACTTCAGGTAATATAATATGACGGCTATATCGTTTAATTTGTTCTTCTGTAAAAGACATTTTTTTCTCCTGAAAAAAAATAAATTATAATTAAGAACCCTGTGGCAAAGCCACAGGATATCTTCTGTCTCTGATAGGAATATTTCATTATTTATATTTATGCCAATGCATTGGCACTTCCAGATAATATTAAGTGTTTCATAATAATATA
>CAYWFU010000036.1:7687-26103 GCA_964457585.1 uncultured bacterium
CGACCATATCCTTTACAGTAGTCTTCTTTCAAACACCTTTTAAAAAAAAAAAAAAAAATGAAGAATCCTGCAGTTTTACCGCATGGGATTTCATTATATATTATACTAATCCATTATCATTTCAGATAATATAAGTGTTTTATAGTAATATATTTAAAAAATTTTGTCAATATTTTAATTTAGAGCGGGTCAAATTTATTAGTAAAATATAATACCGGGTAATTAGTTCAAGTAGTTTCTATTATTGTCATTCTGAGCGAAGCGAAGAATCTGCTTTTAAAGCTTCAAAAACAGATTCTTCGCGGAGTTTACACTGAGTGAAACGAATGTGCTCAGAATGACAGGTAAATCAGCAACATAACTAATAACTCAAGTTGACTGAGTTTTTGCAAAATTGTGGCGTCCTGCGGGCATTTATTGATTTAAAATACTATAATGTCACGAAGTGACACCTAATTGCAGTTTATAAGTAATTTTAAAAATTTTAAAAAAGTACTTGACAAAACTTTTTTTAAGAGATATTATATTATAACAATAAGTAAAAAATTTTATTTAAGGTTGTTGATGCTGTGTTTTAAGCTTATGAACCAACCTCTATTCCTACATTATAAATAAATCGAAAACAGAATTTATTTTTTAATTTTATTTTAATTAAATAGATAATTTAATGTTAAATAATATTACAATAAAAATCCAAATTATAATTTAGAATTGAGAAAACAATTAAGCTTATCCGAAAAATAAGTTTTGTATTACAGTAGGATTTAACAAAGAAAGGCTCTAAATCTCCAGCATTTACTTTTATGAGGTTTTATGATATTCAAATAAATTTCTTATAATTTTAATTTGTTACCCTCATATCAAACATATCTATGAAAAATCTAAAACTAAAATTCTTTTTTACTGAAAATTTCCATTTATGAAAAACCCTATAAATAGAAATTTTCTCATTAATTTAATATTTTAAAAAAATTTTAATTCATTTATTTATGGAGGAAAAAATGGATAGTACGAAAAATTCAACAGAGAAAAATTCAACAGAGAATGAAAAAACTGAAGAAAAAGGACGGACAAAAACAACAGAAGTTCCGAACAAAGAAAAAATGAAAGATGTTGAAGAAATTGAGGAAGAAGAATATCCAAAAACATCTTCCAAATTTAAATCAAGCGAAAATCTTGATATAGCATTGCTTCAGAAAAAAACTATTTCTGCTCTTACTAAAATTGCACAAACATTAAATATAGAAGGTGTTAGCGGTTTACGAAAGCAGGAATTGATTTTTAAGGTTTTGCAAGCACAAACTGAGAGAAATGGATTGATTTTTGGTGAAGGGGTTTTGGAAGTATTGCCTGATGGATATGGCTTTTTGAGAGCTACAAATTATAATTATTTACCTGGTCCCGATGATATATATGTTTCACCTTCACAGATAAGAAAATTCGGTCTGCGTACAGGAGATACAGTTTCAGGACAAATTCGCCCTCCAAAAGAAAATGAAAGATATTTTGCATTGCTTAGAGTTGAAGCAGTTAATTTTGAAAACCCGGAATTGGGTAGAACCAAAGTTCTATTTGATAACTTGACACCGCTTTATCCTCAGGAAAAAATAAATCTGGAAGTTGAACCAACAGATATGTCAACAAGAATTATTGATATGCTTACTCCTATTGGTAAAGGACAACGCGGTTTGATCGTTGCTCCGCCAAGAACAGGAAAAACAATGCTGCTTCAAAGGATAGCTAACAGCATTACTACTAATCATCCTGAGATTATTTTAATTGTTTTATTAATTGATGAAAGACCGGAAGAAGTAACTGATATGCAAAGATCAGTAAAAGGTGAGGTTATAAGTTCTACTTTTGATGAACCGCCGTCAAGACATGTTCAGGTCTCAGAAATGGTTATTGAAAAAGCTAAACGTCTGGTAGAACATCAAAAAGATGTAGTAATACTTTTAGACAGTATTACCCGACTGGCGCGCGCATATAATACAATTGTACCGCCCAGCGGAAAAGTGCTTTCAGGCGGAGTGGATTCAAACGCATTGCAGCGTCCAAAACGTTTCTTTGGTGCAGCAAGAAATATTGAAGAAGGCGGAAGTCTCACAATAATCGCAACAGCACTTGTTGATACAGGAAGCAGAATGGATGATGTTATTTTTGAAGAATTTAAAGGGACTGGTAATCTGGAAATAATTCTTGACAGGAGACTGGTTGATAAAAGAATATTCCCTGCAATGGATATTAATCGCTCAGGGACCAGAAAAGAAGAATTACTTTTACCTATGGATGATTTAAATAAAATGTGGATAATGCGTAAAGTCTTGAATACTATGGGTGTTGTTGAAAGCATGGAACTGTTATTAGAAAAAATGGCTAAAACCAAAACTAATAGAACATTTCTAAAATCTATAGCTAATAATAATTGATACCTAAAAATTATACAGGAGGTGAATAATAGATGAGAAAAGGTATACATCCAGACTATAAACAAACTACTATAACCTGTGCTTGCGGTCAGGTAATTGAAACAGGCTCAACAGTAGAAAATATACATGTGGAAATTTGTTCACAATGCCACCCATTTTTTACTGGTAAACAAAAACTCATTGACACTGCAGGAAGAGTAGAACGTTTCCAGAAAAGATATAAGAAAAAAGAGGAAAAACAAGCTTAACCAGGAGAAATATTAAATGGAACAATTACCTGCTAATGCTCCAGTAAATTTACATCAAAATAAATTACATTTCATTAAAAAAAGAAAAAAGAAAAAAGAAAAAAAGAAAGTTTCCATCATTCCTTTAGGCGGATTAGGTGAAATCGGAAAAAATATGATGGTTATTGAATATGAAAATGATATTATTATCATTGATGCCGGATTAATGTTTCCGGAAGAAGAAATGCTTGGAATAGATATTGTCATTCCGGATATAACATACCTTAAAGAAAATATACAAAAAGTTAAAGCGATAATTCTTACGCATGGACATGAAGATCATGTCGGTGCGCTGCCTTATATATTACGTGATATCAATGTTCCTATTTATGGAACAGCTCTTACCTTAGGTCTAGCCAAAGCTAAATTGGAAGAATATGATTTATTGGATAAAGTCACTTTCAAAAAAGTATCTACAGACAAATGTGAACAAATCGGTCCTTTCAAACTGGAATTTTTCCATGTATGTCACAGTATATTAGATGGTGTTGGTATTGCTGTTTACACTCCAATAGGAATAATTATCCATACAGGCGATTTTAAACTCGATCAGACTCCTGTTGATAACCGCTTAACTGATTTATGCAAGCTTGCAGAACTAAGCAAAAAAAAGGTTTTGCTTTTAATGTCAGACAGTACTAACGTTGAAAAAGAAGGTTATACACTTTCTGAAAAAGAAATCGGCAGAGTATTTGATGACATTTTTCGAACTACATCACATAGAATAATAGTTGCTACTTTTGCATCTAATATTCACCGTATACAGCAATTTTTTGATGCTGCACATAACCATCGCAGAAAAGTAATTGTCAATGGCATGAGTGTTCAAAAAAATACTGAAATCGCAAGTCAGCTTGGATATCTGAATATACCAAAAGATCTAATATTAGATATTAAAGATATTAATAAATATCCCCCAAACCGGATTGCGATAATAACTACCGGCAGTCAGGGTGAGCCAATGTCTGCTTTATCAAGAATAGCTCTGGATACTCATAAGCAGATAAAAATTGATCCCGGGGATACTGTATTAATCTCAGCCAAAATGATACCAGGCAATGAGAGAGCTATAACACATACAATAAATCATTTATTTAAACGCGGTGCAAATGTTATATATGAACAGGTATCAGAAGTACATGTTTCCGGACATGCAAGTCAGGAAGAATTAAAATTGATATTAAATCTCGTAAAACCTAAATTTTTCATACCTATTCATGGTGAATATAGACATCTGGTACAGCATGCTGAGTTAGCTAAAAAATTAAATATTCCTCATGAGAACATTTTTATTATTGAAAATGGTACAAGAGTAGAGTTTACGGAAAATAGCGGAAAAATCTGCAGCAAAGTCGCTTCAGGCAGAGTTTTAGTTGATGGTAAAGGGATAGGAGATGTAGGCCCTGTTGTGCTTAGAGACAGGATGCATCTTTCTCAGGATGGAGTAGTTGTAATAATATTAATGATAAATAAACAGGATGGATCTCTGGTAGGAGAACCTTATATTATTTCACGCGGTTTTATATATGATAAAGCGCAGGAAGAATTATTGCCGGATACAAAACAACTTGTAATTGATGAACTAAAAAAATCTAAACTGGAAGAATCAACAGAAGAAATGGTTATCACTGCAAATATCAGACGTACATTAAAAAAATATTTCTATGAAAAATTAAATCGTCGGCCAATTATTCTACCGCTGATAATTGAAGCATAAATCGGGATTTATTCATGAAATTTATTTTTGAATTTACAGGACAAAAAATACTAAATACTCTTGAGATTGTCGGCAAAATAATTTCATTTATCTGGCGATCAATTAGTACACTTTTTCGTACTCGATTAAATTTGAAAAATACTCTGGTGCAAATGGAATTACTGGGAGTGAATTCCCTGCCTGTTGTTTTAACAACATCAATTTTTACAGGAATGGTTCTTACTGTCCAATCTTATTACGGATTCAAAATATTCAATGCTACTCATTATGTCGGAGCAGTTGTTGGTCTTTCTATGTCAAGAGAACTTGGCCCTGTTCTAACTGCTCTTATAGTTACAGGAAGAGTAGGAGCTGCAATGACAGCAGAGCTTGGTTCCATGCGTGTAACTGAACAGATAGATGCTATGGAAACATTAGCTGTTGATCCCTTCAGATATCTAGTTGTCCCGCGTTTTATAGCCTGTATTATTATGTTACCTTTATTAACTGTGCTTGCCGATGCTGTTGCAATGTTCGGTGGAGCTGTTACAGGTCAGCTAAGTTTTAGTTTAAATTTTAATGGTTTTATTGAAAAAATTGTAGATACATTAACTTTAAATGACCTCTACAGCGGATTGATAAAATCTATTTTCTTTGGAGGTATTATTTCATTAATAGGTTGTTATAAAGGTTTTACAACTACAGGAGGTGCAGAAGGTGTTGGAAAAGCTACCACTAATTCTGTAGTTATAAGTTCAATGCTTATTTTGATATCGGATTATTATCTTACTGTTTTACTATACTAAAACTTTATTAAAATTCAGATTTAAATCCAAAAAGCACAGGTAAAATTGGTTCATCATAAATTTCTTTTTTCTCAGTATAATCTTTATTCCAAAAATAATCATAAATATTTTTATGCTGATAAAGATTAAAAAAATCAACAAATACAGTTGTTTTCGAATTCTTTTTTTCTGATAAAAGCCATTCCAATCTTACATCTAATTTATGATATAATGAAAAACGTGCAGAATTAATTGAGCCTTTAATTGGTCTGTATTCACCAGTGTAGCATGGAATTTCTTCCCGTCCAATAATAGGAGTATAAGGTCTGCCAGTATGTAAATTCTCTTTTAGTCCAATAGAAAATTTTTTGCTGAATTTGTAATTATAAACAATTGAAATTGTATGCGTTTGGTCCTGCTGAGGATAATACCATCCTATTTCATCATTCGCTGTGCGTTTAGTAACTGCATATGCATATGTTATCCAGCCATCATATTTTACTCTGTCAGTTTTTTTCTTCTGTAAAAAAAATTCAACCCCATATGAAAATCCTTCACCTTTATTTGAAAAACTACTATCATAAACTAAAATATTACTAATATCTTTATAATATGTTTCTGTTCGCAAAAATATATTATCTCCTAAATCATGTTCAAGTCCAGTAATATAATGCGCAGATTGTTCCGGTTTATATTTATTTTCCGTTGTATCAATAGTAAAATCACCTGACGGTTTATAATAATTTCCATAACTTGTTTTAAAAATTGTATTAGAAGTAACTGCATATGAAACTCCAAGTCTTGGGCTGTAAGTCCAGCTTTCTGAGCTCTTTTTTGGCTCAGAATCTGCTCTCAAACCAATATTTGATTTTAATTTATCAGTTATTTTAATATCATCCTGTAAATATAATCCACCTGTTTTATCAGAAATGTCTTTATTTATATCTAAAAATTTTCTATCCAGATCATTCTGTTCTTCAGGTTTAACACCAGGATTATTATACATAGACTCTTTATTTATTTTTGTAGAATACTTCATTTTATAACCTTCATAGTTGAATCCAGTTTTAATCAAATTTTTTTCATTCAGAACTAAATTAAAATCATATCGGATACCATAACCTTTTGGATTTAATTTAATTAAATATGGATTATTTTCACTTATTGCTTCTACATCTACCTGTTCATTCTGATGTGAAAGCGTTAAGTATGAAATTGCATCTTTTGTATGTATATGCTTCCAGTCAAAAGCATATGAGTTATATCCATTATATGCATGAAAATTACTCAAATCAAAAGAACTATTTTGCTGATCTTCTTCTCCTATTTTCATCCTGGTATTATCTTTAGAATGTAAAAAACTCAATGAAAAAATATTTTGTTTATTTGAATAAAATTTGAATTTTGTAAAAAATTCACCTAAATATGGAACAAGAACAGTATCTTTTTCCCCTGATGGACTTTCAAGATTTCCTATGTCCATAAGCCAATCAATTGTAGTTCGTCTGCCTGAAACAATCCATGAAAATTTTTCATCCTCACTTAATTTTCCCAATTTTAAACTTGTTGTATGCATCCCGGATATAAATTCTCCAGATAATTCTTTGGTTTTCCCATTTTCATAAGTTACATCAATAATAGATGAATATGCGTATGGATATTCTGCTGGAAATCCACCTGCATAAAAATCGATTGAATCTACAAGTTCAGGGTCAAGTATCGTAAACATATTTCCCCAGTGATAAGGATAATAAATGTAAGCTCGATCAATATAAAATGCATTTTCGCCAAAACCTTCTCCACCGCGAACATACATCATTGAATTTAAACTGCCATCAGCAACAACACCGGGCAAAGAATTTAAAGCTCTAACCGGATCCTGATAATTTGCAATCTGAGACTTTACTTCATTCGACTGAAATCGAAAATTGCTCATCTTAGGTTCATTAATAACAGTAGCTGGCGGTTTTATTACCATTTTCTCACTTATAACTTCTAAATAATTAAGGCTCACATTAATTTCAGTGATTTTATTTTGTGCAACCTGTATATTTTGCAGAATTTCTTCTTTAAAACCCTGCGCATGTATTTCTAAAGAATAAATTCCTTCAGATAAATTATTAATAACAAATCTTCCCTTTTTATCTGTAACAGCTTTTATTTTTTTATCTGAAATTATAATTTGAGCATCTGAAATTGGAGATTCCAAAATTTTATTTAATATTACACCTTGAATTGCCCCATTATTTTCCAGATTCTCAGCCAAAATACTTAGTGGAAAAAAAACGATTAAAAATAATTTTAACACCTTTTGCATATTTTCTCCTTTTATAATATTTTCACTGCAGCCTAAATTCAAGCGGTAAAATCAGCCAGACAGATACTGGATGATTTTTAACAGTTGGTGTTGTAAATTTCCACTGACTTACAGCCTGAGATGCAGATTCTTCAAATCCTAATTTACTATATTCATTTAATGATTCGACTTTTCTAACCTTACCTTTATTATCAATTAAAATTTTCAGTAATATCTTTGTCTCAACTCCTAAACGTCGTGCAAGTTCTGGATAAATTGGAGTAATTGTTTCTAAAGTTTCAGGGATATTATCTATTTTTTCAATTCCATAGATTTCTTCTGATAATTCATTACTATTTAAACTATTTTTACTAAAATTAGTCGTTGTATCAATAGATGGCAAACTAGAATTTATGGATACATTTTCTGATAATTCTATTTTTTTTGTTAAACAATTTTTCAACAAATTGCCCAACTGATTACTACCAATACCTGAACCAATCCATGTTCTTTTCCCTAAAGTGACTTCTGATGTATTAAATTTTACTGCAGCTCCTTTGGTCCATTGTAAGGAACTTTTATCAAGTACTATTTTTGAAAAATCTGCATTTTCATTTTTGGTTAATTCATTGGTTTGACCTACTAATTTATCAACAAATTCATTTTGTATTTTACTTTGCTGTAAATCATTTACTTTTTCCCCAATATTTAATTTTTTAATATGTTCTGTATTTTTAAATTGTTTATAAATTGTTTCAATATTTCTTAATATAATTTCTTTTTTTTTAATAATACTTTTTTCTTCCTTTATTTTTACTGGTTTAATCTGTTTTTCTTGTAGTTCACTAATATTATTATCTAATTTAACTATTTGTATTTTATTATAATTTTTATTAATATCAATTATATTTTCATATCTATATTTTTTTATTACAACTGAATTCAACATAAATAAAATTGTTAAATGAAATAAAAATGACAAAATATAACATATAGAATAAATATTTTTTTGTATCATTGTAGTTCCTCAATATTGTTTCCCTTCTTAATTAAAATATACACACATATTTTTTTATTCGTAACTAAAAAGCGACAAAAAGGAATAAAAAGCTGATAATTAGTAATAAATTGGGAATGGATTGCCAGGACTACAATGAAATGGCAGTAACTTAAGGTATAAAATTGCAGTTGTTCGATTTATCGAACATATGTGGCAGCCACAGGAGTATCTTCTGTCTCTGATAGGAATATTTTATTATTTTTGTTCTTGAGGATTAACCTGTATGGGGGTAACAGTTATAGGCTTGTTATCACTTTTTTCATTTGCTATATTTCCTTGAGTATTTCCACTAACTTTCTCTTCTTGTTTTTGTATCGGTAAATTATTAGAAGGTACCTGATTAGGACCGCTTTCCGGACCCGCATTTATAGGTCTTGAAGAAATAGGTTCAGGGAATCGTGTTCTCTGGACAAGTGAACTGGCTTTGTCAGATTGAATTATAGCTAATGATCCGGATGTAATAAAAAATATAATAGTTAATACTACTGTTGTTTTGGTAATAAAATTTAATGGTCCTTTTCCGCCAAAAATATTAGATGAGGTTGAACCCCCTAAAAAAGCAGTAGCATCAGATTTAGAATTTTGTATGATAACTAAAAAAATAATACAAATTGTTACAATTACATGTAAAAAAGTTATAAAAGTACTCAAAATCAAATCCCCCCTATATTTAAAATTAAAATGAATATGCAATAATACATTTTTTCTTATATAATTGTCAAGAAAAAATAATTCATTAATTTTCCGTTAATTTCAGTTAGCATAATTTCTAACTTGAACGAAATCAATGTTTATTGTATTATCTTTTTTACTTAACAATACTTTGAAAAGAAAACATTAAAATGGTAAAAAAAAATAACTCCTTTTGGGAAAAATATACACGAAGATTTAAATATCATAGAATTAAGCTAATAAGGATTCAAGATACTCCTCATAGTGTAGCAATTGGCGCATCTATTGGGGTTTTTCTGGGTGTTTTTCCGACATTTATGTTAGCGATTCCAGTAGCCATTGGAATTGCAGCTTTAATTAAAGCAAATAAAACATCTGCTGTTATTGGAAGTTTAATAATGAATCCATTAACAACTCCATTTTTCTGGATAATGAGCGCTTATACCGGAGGATTAGTTACAAATACAGACTGGAGAATAATATTAAAGCTTGCAAAAAATTTTGATTTCTCTAATTTAATGAAATCAGCAATGTGGATTTATTTGCTGGGGAATACTATTGTCGCTTTATTTTTTTCTTATATTACTTATTTATTAATTTATTTTATCGTGAAAAATTATCAGATAAAAAAAATGAATAAAATTAAAGAAAATCTGGTAAAAAACTAATGGATATAAACGAAAATTATATAAAAAAAATTTTAAAAATAATTTTTTACAGTTTTGCGGTTTTTTTTATTTCAGGCGGGATTTTGGCTTCAATAATAATATTTGTCTTTTCTAAAAATTTGCCTAAAGTCAGTATTCTTGATGAATATAAACCAAGTCTTGTAACACGTCTATACGATATAAATAATGAAATAATCGGTGAATATTTTGAAGAAAAACGTATATTGGTCCCATTACGTAAAATCCCACTATATTTAATTCAAGCTGTAATTGCAACAGAAGATTCACATTACTATGAACATTCCGGAATTAATTTAAAAGGTATTGTACGAGCTATTGTAAAAGATATATTTTATTTTGGAAAAGTTGAAGGCGGAAGCAGTATCACTCAGCAGTTGGCTAAAAATCTTTTCTTATCTCGTGAAAAAACTATTACACGAAAAATAAAAGAAATCGTACTTTCTCTGCAAATTGAAAGAGAATATTCCAAAGATGAAATAATTGAAATGTATCTGAATCATATTTATTTTGGAAATGGAGCATACGGTGTTGAAGCTGCGGCAAGAGTGTATTTTGGGAAACACGTCGAAGATTTAAGCATGGAAGAATGCGCAGTTCTTGCCGGACTGCCGCGCGCACCTTCCCTGTATTCACCATATTTAAATATAGAAAGAAGTCAGGCACGGCGTAATTGGGTGTTAAATCGAATGTTTAAACTAAAATACATTTCAAAAGAACAACTAAATACATCACTGGCAGAGCCAATTAGGCTGAATAAACTTGAGACAAGAATAAGCAAAGCGCCTTATTTTAATGAATATGTCCGTCAGATACTGGCAAAAAAATATGGAGATAATGCTATATACAAAGAAGGATTAAGAATATATACCACCCTGGATTTGAGATTGCAGCTTGTGGCAGAAGATGTAATGAAAAAGGGACTGGAAAAAATAAATGAAAAGGTTGGAGCATATAAATCAATAAAATATTTTAAAAATATTGAAATCCTTCAGCGGAAAAAAAGTTTAGAAAATAAAGAAGATATTTTGAAAGCATTGACAAATGGAGATATTATTTATGGCAAAATAACTAAAGTAACAGCAAATGAAGCTATAGTTGATTTAGGTTACAGTTTTACAGGGATACTTATTTTAGATTCAATGAAATGGGCAAAAAAAAGTTCAGTAATCGGCGGAATGAAAAGAGGAAATATAACATCTGAATCTATAAGATTATCCATAAGAAAAGTTTCCGACATAATTCAAAAAGATGACCTTGTCAGAGTATCATTAAAAGAAAAAAAAGATAAATTAATATTGAATCTTATGCAGGAACAAATAGTTCAGGGAGGATTGGTCTGCCTGGATGCGCAGACAGGATATGTAAAAGCAATGATAGGAGGATATGATTTTATAAAAACTCCTTTTAATCGCGCTTATCAAGCCTGGCGGCAGCCTGGGTCAGCTTTTAAACCTTTTATTTATACTGCTGCAATCGACAGTAAAAAATATACTCCGGCAAGCATTATTATGGATGCGCCTGTTACTTTTCTTCAATTTAAAAAATGGGTAAATAGAAAACTGGTAGATGTGTTATGGACACCGGAAAATTATCATAAAGTATATAACGGTGAAGTTACTTTGCGTTATTCATTAGCTCGTTCATTAAACATTCCTACGATAAAAGTATTAGAAAAAATTGGGACAGATGAAGTACTTAAGTTAACCGGTAAAGCCGGTCTTGGTTATATAAAAAACAGAAACCTTTCACTTGCTCTGGGAACTTCTGAAGTTACTTTGCTCGATTTAACTTCTTCATTCGGTATGTTTGCAAATCAGGGAATAAAAGTTGAACCAATGCCAATTAGATATATTGAAGGAAAAAACGGCAGTATACTTGAACAATTTGTACCGCATGAAACTGTGGTACTAAATGAAGCAACCAACTATATTATGACCAGTTTATTGGAAAGTGTAATTAAAATTGGAACTGCTCAAAAAATTAAAACACTTGGCAGACCGATAGGAGGCAAAACAGGGACTACTGATCGGGCAGTAGATGCATGGTTTATTGGATTTACTCCTGAAATCGTTACTGGCATGTATTTTGGATTGGATGATCGGACTTCTATGGGACAGCATTCCTCAGGTGAAGAAATAATTGTACCATTTTGGACTGAATTTATGAAAGAAGCTATAAAAGATACACCTGTTAGTTCCTTTAATGCTCCTGAAGGCGTAGTATTTGAGACTATTGATCCAATAAGCGGAAAATTAGCATCTTCCGATTGCCAGGAAATAATTACTGAAGTTTTTATTAAAGGAACTGAACCAAAAGAATTCTGCAATAAACATAAAGAGCATAATATTTTAGAAAATAAAACAAAATTTGATTTAACGTTTGGGAAAAAAATAGAAGAGCAAAGTTCTAATCCGGAGTAATACATGAATCTTCCAATTGCGATTGATAATTTTCTAATATCTTTAAAAGTTGAACGGAATGCTTCTCCTCTTACTATTGAATCTTATTCGATTGACCTTTCGCAATTTTTAGAATGGATAGGAGATGACAAAGATATTTCGCTTATTTCCACAGAAGAAATCCGCAGCTATATGGCTTTTTGTATAGAAAAAAATATTAAGGATACAACTATTAGACGGAAAATGGCTACCTTGCAGTCTTTCTTTACATTTTTGGAAGATCAGGAGTATATTATAAAATCACCTTTCAGAAAAATCAAAAAAAAATTTAAAATTCCAAAACGTTTGCCTAAAGTACTCAATAAAGAAGAAATGTCAGGTCTTCTTCGCGCACCTATTACTAAACAAAATGGAGAATCACAAAACAATTTTGGCCGGATAAGAGACAGGGCAATTATTGAAATGCTTTTTGCAACAGGGATTCGAATAAGCGAATTATGCAATCTAACTTTTGAAAATATTGATATGGATGAAAAAATTATACGAGTTTTTGGAAAAGGGAAAAAAGAAAGAATAATTTCATTCGATAATCAAGGAACTATTAAAGCAATTCAAAACTATTTAAATATCCGCAGTGGAATAAATACACAATGTCAAAACGTATTTCTAAACAGATTTAACACCCCGATAAGCGCGCGAGCGATACAAAAAATGTTTCAGGTTTATTTAAAAAAAGCCGGTATAAATAAACATGCTACTCCTCATTCATTAAGACATACAATGGCAACTATGTTATTAGAAAATGGTGCTGATTTACGTTCTGTTCAGGAAATTCTAGGACATAGCTCTGTTGCCACAACTCAGATCTACACAGAAGTATCAATCAAAAGACAGAAAGAAGTAATAAAAAAACACCATCAGCGAGATTTTATTAATGCCTGTCGGGTAAAAAAGTACAAGTAAATTATCTTCCTATTGTAAATATTCAACTTTTATTTCTATTGTCACACTATTCGAATCTAACTTAAATTTTGAATCTTCAAAACTTGGAGGTCCGTTTATTCCTTTAGCATTATTAGATACTCCAACTCCCTCTTCAGGTGTACGGGAATAAGGTTTTGTATCCATTACGCCATTTGAGTTTTCATCGTGTAAAACTCCAATCGCGTATGTACCTAATGGTATATTTTTAAAAACTGCGTTAACATTTCCACCTTTTATTTTACTTTTAATAAAAGCAAATGCTTTTCCTTGATCATCAGGAAACCCTTCTTTTGATTTAAATAAAGTGACTATCGCTTCTCCATCATCACTTTTAATATTACTTATCAATACCTTAATTTCACCGTTTTGAGGTAAAGCTAAAATAGAATTGAAAATAATCAAAATAAAAAAACAGGATAAAATACTTTTTTTCATTTTTTTCTCCTTTCATCTAATTAATTTAATAAAATTTTTCCCAGGTAATTGTTTTATAATTCCTTTAAGTTCAAGAGTCAGCATTAAAGAAAAGATATTGGATAAATTTTTTCTTGCAGATTCAGAAAGAATTTTATCTATATGTGTTGGTATAGATTCATCCAATAAATCGAATATTTTTTGTTCTTCCTGTGATAATATAATCTTTTCATTATTTGATTTAATTCTTTTTTGCAAATCCTTCCCAATTGAATTTACAATAGGTTCTAATTCTTCGATAATGCCTTCAGCATTTTCTACTAATTTTGCTTCACCTCTTTTAATTAAGTTATTTGTTCCTGAGCTTTGTTTGCTTAAAACATTTCCGGGGACTGCAAAAACTTCCCTTCCTTCTTCGAGAGCATAATTAGCTGTTATCAATGACCCGCTTTTTTCTCCGGCTTCAATCACCAGAGTTCCAAGCGATAATCCGCTTATCAATCTGTTGCGGCGCGGAAAATTAAATTTCTCCGGTTTAGTCCCAAGAGGGAACTCACTTATTACTGCACCATGCTCACTTATTGCTCTGTACAAATTTTTATTTTCCGGAGGATAAATAATATCAACCCCGCAACCCAAAACAGCGATTGTGCGTCCGTCTGATTCAATCATTGTCTGATGAGCAACAGAATCAATTCCTCTTGCCATCCCGCTTACGACAGTAATTCCTGAATAAGCCAGCTCTTTACACAATTTTTGAGTCATTGCTTTACCATAAACTGTTGCCATGCGAGCTCCTACAACAGCAATTGCCACCTGATCAATTTCTTTTATTTCACCCTTAACATAAATAACCGGCGGAGGACAAAAAATTGATTTCAAATTTAAGGGATATTCCTTATCTATTATTCTTATTAACTTTATGGATTCTTTCTTTAATAATAACATATGCTTACTAATATCAATCTTATTTTTATTGATTATAATCGATTTAACTGCTTCACTATTTACTCCAATATTTAACAAATCTTTTTCTTTTGCCTGTAAAACATTTTCAGGAGATTCAAAATGCTCCAGTAGTTTATTGAAACTGGAAGGTCCAATATGCGGTATATTTTGAAGAATTATCCATGATTCAATAGAACTCATTGTATTCCATACTCCTTTATTTTATTCAATAATGTTCGACGGTTAATCCCTAATGCTTCAGCAGTTTTTGTTCGATTATTATTAAACTCTTTTAAATATTTATTTATTATCTCTCTTTCATGTGTTTGAGAATAATTTTTCAGCTTGGATTTTTCTTCATTATTATCGCTGCAATCTCTAAACTGTAACGGCAGATCATCAATATCAATTTCTTTTTTATTATTAAGTACCAGAATACGTTCAATAATATTTCCTAATTCGCGTATATTGCCAGGCCAGTTATAACCACATAAATTTTGTCTGGTTTTTGCAGTAAATATTGTTTTCGGACGATTAAATTTTTTACAAAAATAATTTATAAAATAATCAATTAATATTTCTATATCTTCTTTTCGATTGCGCAGCGGAGGAACAAAAATCGGTATAACATTTAATCGATAATACAAATCTTCACGAAATTTACCCTCTTTAACCATTACCTCCAGATTCTTATTAGTAGCGGTAATAATTCTAGCTGTGAGCGATATCTCATTGCTTCCTCCAACGCGCTCGTATGCCCTTTCCTGCAATACTCTTAATAATTTCACCTGCATAGACGGATTCATATCCCCTATTTCATCTAAAAATAATGTACCTGTACCTGCTAATTCAAATCTGCCTTTTCTTCTTTCACTTGCTCCTGTAAAAGCACCTTTTTCATATCCAAATAATTCTGATTCCAGCAGATTTTCAGGAATGGCTGAACAATTAATTCCAATAAATGGTTCATTTTTATATTGCCCTGAATCATGAATTCCTCTTGCAATAAGCTCTTTACCGGTTCCGCTTTCTCCCATAATTAAAACTATTGAATCAGTACACGCAACTTTTTTTATTATAGAAAAAATTTCCTGTATTGGTTTGCTATTCCCTATTATTTTATTAAAACTAATTTCATTTTGAATATCCGAACTTATAATTTCCTGATTTTTTAAAGAAGCAGTATTTAATGCTGATTGAATTCTTAATTTTATTTCTTCCATATCAAAAGGTTTAAGCAAATAATCAATAGCTCCGCGTTTCATAGCTTCAACAGCGGTTTCTATTGTGCCATGAGCTGTTATCATAATTACTTCTGTATCAGGATATTTCTCATGCACAATTTTCAAAAGTTCCAGTCCATCAATATCAGGCATTTTTAAATCAGTAATCATTAAATCAAAAATATCATCTTCCAATCTTTCAAGTGCCTCATTTGCATTATTACATGAAATAACATTATTCCCGCTCTTCGTTAGAACTGCAGATAAAATTTTTAAAATATTAACTTCATCATCTACTAATAAAATATTTTTAACCATTTTCCCCCCCAGTTTGAAAATTAAAAAAGTATCACAGAGTCAGAGAGTCAATGCGTCAGAGCAAAGGAATACTAAATTTTTCAACTCTGACACTCTGAATCTTTGATACTCTGACTCTTTGACTCTAATTCTCTACTGCCAATGATATCATAAATCTTGTATTTCCCGGTGAACTTTCTACTTCGATTTTTCCATTATGCTGTGAAATTATCTGTTTTGCTATTGTTAATCCCAAACCTGTCCCTTTTTCTTTTGTAGTAAAAAAAGGTTCAAATATATTCGGTAAAACTTGAGAAGGGATACCTTTCCCGTTATCTTTTACATAAATACAAATATTATTAAATTCTAATGCCGTTGCAATTTCTATTATTCCATCTTTACCAGCAGCCTGTCCTGCATTAATTATTATATTATATAAAACTTGTTTTAACTGATTATCATCAGCTTTTATCAGGGGTAAATTCTGTAAAAAAGTTTGTTTGAACTCTATTTTTTTAAATTCTTCTTCCTTCTGGATAATTTTAAGTATATTCACAAGCAAGGAATTAATATTTACATTTTTCTTTTCTAATTTTGTTGGACGAGCGAATTGCAAAAATTCAGAAATAAGATTATTTAATCGATCTGCTTCCTCAACAATAATATCTGCAAATTCTACATTAAGATTATTTTCTTTAAGTTCATCTTTCAAATATTGAGCAGCACCTTTAATTGAACCAAGCGGATTTTTCACTTCATGAGCAATACCGCCGGCAAGTTTACCTAATAAAATTATTTCTTTATTTTTATAAAGTTCCTTCTGCAAACGTATATTTTCTATACATGAAGCAGCCTGATATGTTAACATTTGTAAAATTTTAATATCATTAGCTGATAAAAAATTGCCATTTGTTTTTTTCCCTATTGCTAAAAAACCTGGAATAAAATTATTACTAAACATTAAAAACATAGCTTCCAGATTCAACTCTTTTAAAGTAAAGATTGCAGATTTAATCTTATTTTGTTGAGCTAAAGACAAATCTTCATATAAAAGATATCTCTCAATCTCTTCACGGATTACAATTTTATTTTCATTAACTATTTTTATTACATCTGATGATTCATGTATGATATTGTTTGCACTTACAGGCAGATAACTTTTTTTTAAAATAAAAGCATCGTTTTCCAAAATCCAGACAGCGGCATTTGTTATATTCATTGTTTCAGCAATAATGGAAACTAATTTTTCAATTAAAACTTTTTCTTCAATAAAACGGTTCATATTATTACTGAATTCATAAAGAGAGTTTTGATAATCCAATTTTTCTTTAAATATTTTTTGCTCTAAAAAAAATACAACTTTGTCTTTAAGCGGTTGATAGATAAGTATAGTTATAATAATTGAAATTAAAAGAGAAAAATAAAAAGTATTAAAATTCTTACCTGCAAAAAAAATACTGGCAAAAAATAAAATGGAAATTAGAATAGCCATTATAATAACTGTTATTATTTTGCGGGTAAGAAGCGTAATATCCATAAGACGATGTTTTATAATAGCATAAGCAGCTAAGACACTGTAAAAAGTATTGGCAATACTTGATAAAAGCAGTTTAACAAATATCAAATCGAGCGCTCCTACAAATGTAATAGCAGATGCTCCAAGAATAAGATATTTTAAACGGATACGTTCCATTGGCTGTGAAGTTGCCATCAATGCCTGATAAAGTAAAAAAATCCCATAAATTGCAAATGGGAACATGCCAGCTATAAATATATATGACCACATTTGATGATAATTTATGAATACAGGGGTAAGCACAGATGCCATAAAAATCATTCCTATTATATATCCAATCCATGCAATAATTTTCTTTTTTGATTTATTCTGATCTAAGAGAATAATAAAAAAATGATACCCAACCACAGGCATTATGCTGGCATTTATGTAAACCATTCGTTTCCAGAAAATATCAGTTGGATATAAATAATAAAATAGAAGTGAAAAATTAAAACTTGAAAGAATTATGGAAAGAAAAAGAAATATACGGTGAATAATATTATGTCTGTTTTTGTATATAACTAATATTGCTAGAAATAAATTAACCAATCCGCCGACTAAAGCAAAAAAAATTCGTAACTGCTGCATAATAATACCTCTTTAAAAACCACAGGTTACCAGTCATTAATTACTCAAGTTGACTGACTTTTTTAGTTTTAAGATTAAGAATTAGCAATGA
>CAYWFU010000037.1:0-23882 GCA_964457585.1 uncultured bacterium
CACCCATGCAAAATCCAGCATTCTTTGCAAGTATAACCTGCAATTCAAATCCTCCAAATTTTTTTATAAATATACTTAACTCAAGTTGACCGATTTTTATAGTATAAAATTAAATATTAAATATAAAAAATCAAAATTCAGGTGTCACTTCGTGACATTATCTGAAAGTGCCAATGAATTGGCACAATATAAATAATAAATATTCCTATCAGAGACAGAAGATATCCTGTGGCTCTGCCACAGGGTTCTTCATTATATTTTTAAATCAATAAAAGTCCGCAGGACACCATAATTTTGCATTTTGCATTTTAATTTTTACATTTATCTCTGCAAAAACTTAGTCAACTTGAGTACTTAAGCAACCGGGCTTTCCTTAACTTCTGCAGATTTAGCAGTATTTTCTTTTAAATCTTTTTCTTTGCTGTCCCTGTCAGATATGCGTCCTTCTTTACCTGTTTTATCTCTTAAATAATATAATTTCGCTCTTCTTACTTTACCTTTTTTTACTACTTTAATTTTATCAATTATACTTGATTGGGTGAAAAATGTTCGTTCAACTCCAACACCAAAAGATATTCGGCGCACAGTAAAATTTTCTCCAAATCCTGAACGTTTTTTGCGGATAACAACACCTTCAAAAGGCTGGATTCTGGTTTTATCACCTTCAAGTATTTTTACAAAAACTTTTATTGTGTCACCATAATTGAAATCTGTTGATTTCTTTTTTGTTAATTCTGTTTGTATACTTTTTATAATATTATTCATTTCTACTCCTTTCATAAATTCTGGTAATGTTAAAAATTAACCACAGAGACCACAGAGAAACTTTTAAATAGTAATGAGTTAGAAAACTTTTTATGTTCTCCCCACTCTGTGTACTCTAAATTATTAATCTTTTTATACCATTTTTTAGCATTTCCACATTAAAATTAATTAGCAATCCAACTCTTTTATCCATTGCTCTTAAATAAGTCAAGACTTGTGCTTCATATATATTATTCATCATATCTACAGCTTTTAACTCCACAACAACTTCATTTTCTATTAGATAATCTATTCTATGATTTCCAACATCTCTACCCTTATACTTCAGACTAATTGCCTTTTGCCTTTCATATACAACTTTTCTTAATGTAAACTCATAAGCTAAAGCCTCTTCATAGACACTTTCTAATAATCCGGGACCTAATGTTGAATGAACTTCTATTGCACAAGATATTATTCGATTAGTTATATCTTTCAAAGGGAATTCTCTTTGAGAACACAGAGAAATTCTTAATTTTTCTCTGTGTTCTCTGTGGTTCATTTTTTATCTCCTTTTTCTATCTTTTAGTCAGCAGTCTATCAATAATAATTGAAACTGCACTTCGAACTGAAAGATGATTGTACTGCCCAATACCTATTATAGGTTCAAGTATATAATCTGCTTTATTTAATATATTTTCTTCAATTCCCCAGCCTGTACCAAACAAAATTAAAAATGGCTGTTCAGAAGTAAAAATTTTATATTGCATTTCTATATAACTTATATTATTGGGAAATTTTTTAGCATCAGTTATGACTAATATAGGTTTTTTCCCATATTCCTTTCTTATACTTTTTATTGTGTCATCCAATGTATTTATAATAGATACATTAAGAAGAGCCTCTTTTCTATTTGCATTATATTCTGCACCGTAACCTTTTACCCAGTGATCAATAATCCGCTGCGCAAGAAGCTGCTGTGAAGCAATAGAATTAATACAATAAAATCTACGGATATTATAAGTAGACGATATTCTGCAAATATCATGTATATCCATGTTGGTAATTGAAGTTATAATAGATTGTTTCTGTTTATTTATTACAGAATGATGCAATAAACCAACATATACATTATTTTTATATTTATAATCCAATTTTGCTATTAAATCAGGTCTTTTATTGTATGTATTTTTTACCTGCTCTTTTAGTCTCCATTCAGCAATGTCAGCATGATTACCAGACAAAAGAACCTCAGGCACCTTCATATGCTCAAAATTTTCAGGCCTTGTATAGCATGGAAAATCAAAAAGAGAATTGTTAAAAGATTCTATTTCCTTTGAGCTCGAGTCTCCTATCACACCTGGCAACAATCGGGTTATTGCATCAACTATAACCATCGCTGCCGGTTCTCCGCCGGTAAGAATAAAATCACCGATTGATATTTCATCTGTTACCAGATATTTTCTTACTCTTTCATCTACTCCTTCATAATGTCCGCATATAAATAAAAGCTCTTTTTCTTGTGATAATTCTTGAGCTTTTGCCTGATTAAATGTTTCTCCCTGCGGGCATAATAATATAATTCTTTTTTTTGGAGAATCACTTTTCAACGTTTTCACTGCATGGAAGATTGGTTCAGGTTTCATTACCATACCCGGACCGCCGCCATAAGGATAATCATCAGTTACTCTATGCTTATCAAAAGTATAATCACGCAGATTGTGAACATTTATTTCCAGAAGCCCTTTTTCTTTTGCTCTCTTTATAATACTTGAACCAAATGGTCCTGTAAACATTTCCGGAAAAATACTCAAGATATCTATTTTCAATTTTCACCAATCCTGATAATCAAATATTTAATTCCATTCCTCAAGAAGATCAACATGAATAATTTTTTGATCCAGATCAACTTTTTTTACAACATCCTTAAGAGCAGGAACCAAAATTTCCGAATTGCCTGTATTCACTACATAAATATCATTACCGCCTGTCTGAAAACAATCAGTAATTTCTCCCAAATATTCTTCCTTTAAATTATAAACTTTTAAACCGATAATCTGGTGAATATAATATGTGTCTTCAGGTAATTCGTGAAGTTCATTGCCTTCTATTACTATTTGCAGACTGATTAAATTTTCCGCACTGGAAATGGAATCACAATCTTTAAATTTAACAATTAAAATTTTATTCTGCCAGCGTACATCTTCAATTTCTTTTTCAATTATATTTCCATCTTCAAGTAAAACTTTCACTTTTTTATCTGGTATAAATCGATCAGAAGGAAACTCAGTGGTAACATTTACCTTAATTTCACCTTTATTACCAAAAACAGCAGTAATAAAACCAATAGTAATATAGTTCATAGTAGTCAAACACTTCTATAAAAATTATATAATATTAATAACTAATTATACTCGAGATTGAATTTGATTATTATTAGTATCTCTAACATTTAATATAATTTTCTTTTTTAATTTTGATCCTGATGCATTTAAAATAGTCCTGATAGCTTTTATAGTCTGGCCATTTCTTCCTATTATTTTGCCAATATCTTTACCTGGAGCTAAAACTTCAAAATAAATCGTATTTTTTTCTTCTTTCTGAATCACACTTACCTGTTCGGGGTCATCTACAATGTTTTTTGCAATAAACTCAACAAAAGATTTCAACTTAATTCCTCCTTGGTTAGTTCCCTAAAAGATAAGTATAAAACTAATTTACCTGTTTCTGATTTTCTTTTTTAATACTCTTTTTCTGTTCAATGTATTTATTCATTGTTCCAGTAGAAGAAAGTAAAATTTTAACAGTATCTGTTGGTTTTGCGCCTTTTGATAACCAGTTAATTATTTTATCTTCTTCAATCTTTAGAGTAGTTGGTTCCGTAAGAGGACTAAAATATCCTAAATGTTCAACGAATTTTCCATTTCTTCCAGTATGTTCCTCAGCAACTACTATTCGATAAAAAGGTCTTTTCTTAGCACCCATCCGTTTTAATCTAATTTTTAATGCCAATACATTCACCTCCTTTTTATTTTTGGTTACATTCTTATTCCTAAATTTTTAAGACCATCTAAATTTTTCATATTTCCGACTTTTTGAAGCATTATTTTCATCTGATCAAATTGTTTAAGAAGCCGATTTACATCCTGAACTGTTGTCCCGCTTCCTTTAGCAATTCTCGAGCGACGGCTTCCATTTAATATTTTCGGATTGCTTCTTTCCTCGCGGGTCATAGAACTGATAATAGCTTCAGTTCTTGTTATTTCACGTTTATCAATCTTTGCATTTTTTAAATTTGAAGCACCGGGGATAAAGGATAATAGCTGTTCCAGAGGCCCCATTTTTTTTATCATACGAAGTTGAGATAAAAAATCTTCAAGATCAAATTTTTTATTCATTATCTTTTTACTTAATTCTTCAGCTTCTTTAAACTCGTAGTTTTCCTGCGCTTTTTCAACAAGTGAAACAATATCTCCCATACCTAATATTCTACTTGTCATCCGTTCAGGATAGAATGGTTCTAATGCTTCCAATTTTTCGCCTGTTCCGATAAACTTTATGGGTTTACCTGTAACAGCTTTAATTGATAAAGCTGCACCGCCTCTTGCATCTCCATCAAGCTTGGTTAATATTATACCATCTAATCCAAGTTCTTTGTTGAAACTTTCTGCAACATGAACAGCTTCCTGTCCGATCATTGCATCTACTATCAATAAAATTTCATTTGGATGCAATATTTTTTTAATATTTTTTAATTCATTCATCATTTCAATATCTATATGAAGACGGCCTGCTGTATCAAGGATTAGAATGTCACAGTTGCTGGCAGCAGCATAATCAACACTTGAAGTGCATATTTTTTCAACATTTTTTTCTAGAAGTGAAAAAACAGGAATTTTTATTTGAGAACCAAGTATTTTCAACTGCTCTATCGCAGAAGGTCTGTATATATCAGCCGCGACTAAAAGCGGACGATGTCCTTCTTTTTGCAGACGAAGTGCAAGTTTTCCTGCCTGTGTTGTTTTACCTGCTCCTTGCAGACCAACAAGCATAATGATAGTCGGCGGTTTAGGAGCAATAACAATTTTACTTTGAGTATTTCCCAATAAAGAGACAATTTCATCATGAACAATTTTAACAAATACCTGTCCTGGAAGAAGATTTCCAATAACATTTTGTCCAAGCGATTTTATTTTAATGCTTTCGATAAAATCTTTTACAACTTTAAAATTAACATCTGCTTCCAGTAAAGCTATTTTTATTTCATGCATTGCATCCTGAAGATTTTTTTCAGTTAATGCACCTTCACCTTTTATTTTTTTAAAAATATTCTGAAACTTGTCCGTCAGATTATCAAACATTAAATAGTCTCCATGATTTCCCTGGAAAGTTCTTTTATTTTTCCTATTCCATTTTTAATTTTTTCATCTTTTATTTCTAATGATTCAGTAATATTATAAAGTTTTTTCAGTTTAGTTTTTATTTTTTTTCTTTCTTTTATTAATTGTAATTTCTCTTCATAATGAAATAATTTTTCCTGACTTATTTTTAATATTTCATATACTGCTTGACGGGATATTCCTGTTTCTCGTGAAATTTCCCCAAAAGATAAATCATCATTACACCATGAATTTAAAAATTTCTGCTGATGCGGAGTTAATAATTGCCCATAAAAATCAAATAATAGACTTAAATCCGCCATTTTTTCAGGTTCCAAAATATCTCCCTCTGCATGCTCAGTTTATCATGTAAAGTAAAAATACTTTACATGATAATTTAATGTAATTTATTTGATAAAATTTGTCAAGGAGAATTATAAGCTGTACTCCTAATGGATTTACTATCTTTGCCTTTATAAATGCCGTATCGCCTATATTAAGAAACTTACGTTGTTAAAAAAATGAAAGTGAAAAAAGAGAATATAGTAGGGAATAGAAAAGATAAAAGAATAGCAAACGCAAGAGCATTAATTTCATATATAGGACAGAGATATATGGGAGAGAAAGGTGTTGTAATTGGGTTGTTGTTAAACAAAACAGGAGCAAGTATGTCAGTGTTATACAAAAGAGGAGAGAAGCTTATTGCTAAAAATAAAAAAGTGGAACAATTATTTATGGACATTTTAACTTTTTAAGGACGCCCCCTTTTTGTTCCCTAACTATTACCCACAAGTCTGGGTTAATAGGATTCTCAATCGTCAATGAAATATTTGCAAATTTCATCTTACTCCCACAAGCGTTTTTAGAGATGTGGGTAATAGTTAGCTTTTTGTTCCCCTGAATAGTTACCGGGGTTCTTCATTATTTTCCAATACAAAAATTTTTAAAAATATAATTTAGAATATCATCAGTAAATGTTTTTCCCATAATATTCCCCAGATAACTGCTTGCCTCTCTAATATCTGAAGCGATAAATTCAGGAGATAATTTGGATTGGATTCCATCGTAAGCTCTTTTTAATGAATTTTTTGCACTATTAAGAGCTTCAGCATGACGTATATTATTTATTAAAATTTCATTATCAATTTCTATATGATCATTTATTATCGAATTGTAAATTATATTTTTTAAATTTTCAATGCCTTCTTTTGTTATTGCAGAAATTTTTATTGCAGGTAAATTCAGATGTGTGTTTTCAATTTGAAATGTATTTTCCTTATCTGCAATTTTATCCAGTTTATTGAATACAAGTATTGTTTTTTTATTTTCAATTTCTTTCATTATTTCTAAATCTTCTTTTTGTAAAGGTGCGCTAATATCCAGAAGAAGTAAAACAATATTTGCTTCAAGTATGGATTTTCGAGTACGTTCTATTCCAATTTTTTCTATTATATCAGTTGTTTTACGAATTCCGGCAGTATCAATAATTGTTGCAGGAATGCCTTTAATATTCAGCATCTCTTCGATTACATCGCGTGTAGTCCCAGGAACGTGAGTTACTATTGCACGTTCTTCATTTAACAGAGTATTTAATAAGCTTGATTTACCTACATTTGGTTTTCCAATAATAGCTATTTTTATTCCTTCTCTTATAATTTTACCAGTATTGAAAGTTGCAATCAATTTTTCTATTTTTTCAAGTATCTGCAATAATTTATTATGAATTTGATTATATGAAATTATTTCAATGTCATCCTCAATAAAATCTACAGATAATTCCAGCCCAGATGTAATATCTATTAAAAGATTTCGCAATGACGCAATCTCTTTTGAAATATTACCCTGCAATTGTTTTTGCGCCTGATGCATGCTTTTATCTGTCTTTGCACGTATTATATCAATAACAGCTTCAGCTTGAGTTAAATCAATACGACCATTCAAGAAAGCTCTTTTGGTAAATTCACCAGGTTCTGCCAATCTGGCGCCATAGTTGAGAACTAATTGCAAAATTTCTTTTAAGACAATAAATCCGCCATGGCAATTAATTTCAATAACATCTTCTTTTGTATAAGAATGAGGAGATTTCATTATAGTTACAAGAACTTCATCAATAATTTCATTTGTTGATGGAATAATTATATTTCCATAGATAATTGAATGGGAACGCAGATTGAAATTTTTTTTGTTTGGCCGGAAAATTTTTTCAATAATCTGAATAGCCTTTTGTCCGCTTAGACGGACAATCCCTATTCCACCTTCACCATGAGGCGTAGAAATCGCAGCGATTGTATTTTCTTGTTTCATTTTAATTTAATTAACAACTTTCTCTCTTAAATACACAATATTTTCAACTACCTGTCCGCGTTTGCCCAGAGGCGGAGTATCTTTGTCATTTATTTTTACTTTTAATCCACCGGCATCACCGACTTTTAACTCAAATTTATCTTTTGCCGTCCAAACCCTTTTTTCTTGAGGTTTTAAAAATATTTCAAATATATCTTTATTGTCTAATTTCACTCTGACCCATGTTGTATCAATACCTATTAATGTTAAGGTGAAAGGTTTTTCTTTTTTTATTTCTGAAACGGGTTTGACATTAAGAGTCGTATCTTGTTTTGCTAAATTTTCATACGGTATATTATTTTCAGCACTTTTAACCTCTTCTTTTGCTGGAACTATTTCTTGTTTCTGTTCTTGATGAGATGATCGTCTTGTTGAAATTAAATATAAAATAGTAAAAACCAGAAAAATAAAAATAGTATTTCTTATAATTTTTTGACCAAATATTTTATCAAATAAGGTTTGAATTTTTAAATTATTTATTTTACTTTCATTTATTTCTTCTTTTAATTTATCAGTTCCTGATTCTTTTCGAACATTTTTTTTATCTGATAATTCTTCCTGCAAAAATTGTTTTTTTAATTCTTCATAGTCTAATCCCAGACAACTGGCATAACTCCTTAGAAAAGCTCTATAATAAGCCTCACCAGGAAGAGTAGATTTATTGTTTTCTTCAATTGCACGAAGATATGTTTCTCTTATTTTAGTAATTTTTACTATCTTTTCTAATGATACACCTTTTTGTTCTCTTACTCTTCTTAAAAATTCACCTATTGTTTCCATTATTTCTCCTATCCTCTATATGCTTTAAACTATTTTATTTTAGCAAAATCACTTGCATAATATGGGGAATCATGAAAAATATATTGTGTAACATCTTCAAAGCTCCTTATCCCCTCTTCGGTCCATATAAGCTTTTCTATCTTATCCACTTTGAAATCCTTTTTTTTGCTTCTTCATGAGTTATCACTTTTCCTTCTTCGATTTGTTTTAAGCTGTTGTCAACTTTTTTTCTAAAATATATTTCTGCCATGATTTCATCATAATCTGCTTCATCAGACAATTTTTCAATCATACTTATGATTTCTTGTTTCACATGTGACATTTATAAACCTCCTATAATTTTCAATTACCCTTAGTTCCTTTCGCTCACAATTGGAATAAATGATTTAATTAAAATCCTTCGCTTCGCTCAGGATGAGGTTTCGAGGATAAAACTCACCCGAAACCTCATTTTTCTTCCAAAATATCCGCATCTTTTGGCGGAATAAATTCAAACTCCTTATCTGAAATATTTGTATTTATACTCGAATTAAAAAAAACAAATTCAATGATATTATTATTTAAATCTGTCATTGAAGTATTTATAACTAACCATTTTTCAGAATCAATCTGAATATTTAATTTTTTAAATTCTTGTTGGGATTTTTCACCTGGTGTAACATATAATTCTATATATTTTTCGTTTTCTGTCAACACTTTAATATTATAGTCATTTAAATGCTCCATCCATGGAAAAATTTGTTTTTCAACTTCACTTTCAGAATCCTCAATGTTTTTTTTCATTACTTCATTTGTATTTTCCAGATACAATAAAAATTTATTTCTATTAATAATAAGTTTTTGTCTGCTTTCTTTAGGTTTGTCATACGTCATCAAAAGCTTATCAGGCATTTTAATTTTTATAATACCATTCTTTACCTGTTTATTTTTTAATGAAATATGATTAACGGTTTGAGTAAACTCAGTATTTATTGTTTTAGAATTTTTAAATGTTTCTTTCACTCTTTTAACAACTTCATTAGTTGTAAATGCATAGACGTTATGTATTTGAATTATCGCTGCTGTATAGATAATAGTAATTAAAATATAATTTTGAATTTTGAATTTTAAATTTTGAATTTTATTCGTCATCCTCATCCTTTTCAGTTTCAAACCAGTCTCCGCGTACTAAAATCGTTCGGGGTTTACTTCCATCAGCAGGTCCAACAATCCCGTCTTTCTCAAGCATATCCATTAATCTTGCCGCACGATTATATCCTATTTTCATTTTTCTTTGCAATAAAGAAACAGAAGCAAACTCACTATTTTGAATTATTTTAACAGCATCTTCAAATAAAGGATCATCAAAATCTACTGAACCATCTTCAATATTTTCTTCATCAGGCATTTTTAGAATATCTTCCATATATGTTGGTTTAGCCTGATTTTTTACAAATTCTACTACATTATTAATTTCAGTATTTGAAATATATGCGCCCTGGATTCTTATTGGTTTGGAAGCTCCGAGTGAAGCTGAATAAAAAAGCATATCTCCCTCGCCCAATAGCTTTTCAGCACCATTAGCATCTAAAATCGTTCTGGAATCAATACGAGAAGATACTTGAAAAGCTACGCGTGATGGGAAATTTGCCTTAATTAATCCTGTAATAACATCAACTGACGGGCGCTGCGTTGCTAAAATTAAATGGATTCCAACCGCACGAGCCATCTGAGCCAGTCTGGTAATAGTAGTTTCCACATCTTTTCTGGCAACCATCATAAGGTCAGCTAATTCATCAATAATAATAACAATATAGGGTAATTTAAAAGGAAATATTTTTTCTTCATCGTTTTCTTCCTTGATTTTTTTATGATCAGCAGGTGCTTTATTATATTCTTCAATATTTCTGCTGCCAACATGCGCAAAGATTTCATAACGATTTTCCATTTCTTTAACAGCCCATTTTAATGCTATTGAAGCTTTTGGAATTTCGATAATAACAGGAATTAAAAGATGAGGGATTCCATCATAACCTATCATTTCAACTCTTTTGGGATCAATAATTATAAATTTTACTTCTTCAGGAGTATACTTGAATAAAATATTAATTATAATAGAATTTACACATACACTTTTTCCTGAGCCGGTTGTGCCTGCAATTAAAAGATGCGGCATACGCGCTAAATCAGCGAAATAAGGTTCCCCTGCAATATTTTTCCCTAATGATAATAATAAAGCACCTGATTTATGTTCAATTTCATTTTCTTTTTCGAGCAGTTCTTTTAAAAATACATGGCTTTTTTTTCTATTAGGAACTTCAATTCCCACAACACCTTTACCTGGTACTGGAGCAGCAATACGAACCTGTACAGCTTTTAAAACTAAGGAAAGATCATCAGCAAGATTAACGATTTTACTGACCTTTACTCCTGTAGCAAGTTCAATTTCATATCTGGTAATCACAGGACCTTTTGTTATATTTACTACACGTGAAGCAACATCAAAGCTTTTTAATGCTTCTTCTAACATACGGCTATTACCATCATAATCTTCTTTTATCTCCTGCCATATTTCTTCAGGATCTTTAAGCAATGAAATAGGCGGTAATTGGTATTCACCTTTTTCAGTAATTTTTATTTTTTCTCGCTCGCGTACTGGTTTTTTTATCGGTACTTCAGAAATCCCAATATTTTTTTCTTCAGTAATTTCTTCATTATGAATTTTAGATGTAAATTTTCTTTTTTCCTGTTTGGGAAATGAAAAAAAGCTTGAAATTTTTATTTTAGAAAAGAATGGGAAAAATAAAAATTCAGTTGTTAATAGAAAAGATATTACTAGCAAGGAAATCATTAAAATCCAACTGCCTAAATCCCCAAAAAGTTTGATTGTAATATAATTAAAAAAATTACCCACTATTCCGCCAGCATAAAAATTATTAGACTGGGATAAAATTTTTTCTAAAAAAATTGTAATGCTGATTAGAAATATCAACGCTCCTGAAAGTTTAATTAATCCAGGTTCAGTTTCTTTTCGTTTGAATTTATTCCATCCCAATATTATCAAAATAAAAATTATTAAATAGCTTGCAAATCCAAAAAGATTAAGTAATGCAAGTGAATAATAATGTCCGATTATACCAATATAGTTTTTTCCTGAAGCATCATTTGATGAAAGACTTAGAAAAGTAAATATTGATAATAATATATAAAGGACAGCAATAATTTCATTTTTTCTTTCTTTAGAAAGGGACATTTTATTACCTTTTAATTATCAATAGTCTGTGATTGTTTTTGAACTTTATCCAAAATACCATTTACAAATTTACTTGACTCCGGTGTGCTGTATTTTTTAGCAATTTCAATAGCTTCGTTAATTGTTATGTTTTTTGAAATATTATCAATATAAATAATTTCATAAATAGCAAAACGCAAAATATTTCTATCAATAAATGCTATTCTTGAAATATTCCAATTAGTTGAAAGATTAATTATAATACTGTCAATTTGATTAATATGTTCAACTGTACCTTTAAATAAAAGAGAAGCAAATTCGATTATTTCAGGTAAATACTTTTTTTCTTCCTTAAATTTTTTCAATAATTCTTCAGGATTAAATTCTCCTATATCTAATTGATATAGAAGTTGCATTGCAAGTATTCTTGATTTTCTTCGATTGGTCATTTTCAATCCTTGAGCTTTTTATATACTGATAACAAAGAGTCAGAGTGTTAAAGTTATTTTCTCATTTCATTAAAGCATAGAGATTTGCCATTTCAATAGCATTAACAGCAGAGTCAAATCCTTTATTTCCAGCTTTAGTCCCGGCTCGTTCTAAAGCCTGTTCTAATGTATCTGCGGTAATTACTCCAAAAATAACAGGAATACCTGTTTCCAGAGAAACTCCGGCTATACCTTTTGATAATTCATTTGCAATTAAATCAAAGTGTGGAGTATCGCCTCTTATGACAGCTCCAAGGCAAATTACAGCATCAAATTTATTTATTGTTGTAATTTTTTTTGCAACATAAGGAATTTCAAATGAACCCGGAACCCATGCAATAGAAATATCTTTTTCATCAGCACCATGACGCCGTAAAGCATCTAAAGCTCCATCCAATAAATTACGAGTAATAAAATCATTAAATCGCGCAATTACAATACCAAATTTTTTACCTTTGGCATTTAAATTCCCTTCATATTTATTCATTTTTTCCCCCTTTTTATTTTTCTAACTTGAGTAATTATATTGCATAGTCTTAAGAATTTCAAGATTCTTAATTATTATAGCATTTAATAATGTGGATGGATAGTTATAATTTTTTAAATAATTAACTTTCTTGACAATAATTTCAGTTTATGTGAAAATAACTATTGAAGTTATTTAATAATGTTTAAATACTGAATTTTTGTTGATTGCATTTTTAAGATTAATGAAAGGAGAAATACAAAATTGAGCGCAAAGAAACAATATGTACAAATAGCACTATTAACTGGGAGGACTTATATTGGTTTTGTTTCTGAAGATTTCTCCCCTAATTTTAATGATGATATGTCTTTTATTTTATATAATGCGCATTGTTTTTATACAAAACTAAACAAAAATGGTGAACCAATTGTTGAACTTATAGGTATTGAAGATGCGCCTGAAGGTTTTACTCCGGATATGGAAATTATGTGGCAATCTGTGGCAACTGTTCAATATTTAAAAGATGATTCATATATGGTAAAAACTATTGAGAATAAAAATAAAAATCAAAGTCAAGATCAAAAAGAAAATGCTAATCTGCCAAATCTTATTGTATTAAATAATGATAAAAAAGGAGTAACATAGATAATGTTAGGCGGATTCAATGAAAATGTAGAACGAAATGGAAAAATATTTCATATACAAACAGAAAATTTAGGTATAGAAAAAGGTGTTATTAAAACTATAATTTATGACAATGGAACTATAATCGCTACGCGTCAAACAAATTATCAAAAATTAAGAGATAAAAAAACACCTAAAGAATTAAACGATATTATTGATATTATAATAAAAAAACAGCACAGGATGGTAGTAGATGAACTTTTAGGTGGTAAATTTGATAAAAAAGAAAAAAAAGAGCAAGATTCATTAGCAGATTTTTTAGGTAAATGGAGTGATGAGGATTAGAAAAAACATCTATAATTTTAATCAAGAAGAATTGGAAAATGAAATATTTTCTTCTGGTTTAAAAAAATACACAGCACATCAGATTATACAATGGCTTTATAAAAAATTTGTTTCTTCTTTTCAAGAGATGACGGATATTTCTGCATTATCCCGGGCTTTATTAGAAGAAAAATTTTCAATAAAGTTACCTGCTATTTGCAATTCTGTGATTTCTTCAGATAACACTACTATTAAATATGTTTTTGAATTAGAAGATAAAAATATTATTGAAACTGTTTTAATTAAAGAAGCTGATAGAAAAACAATCTGTGTCTCATCTCAGGTCGGGTGCGGATATGGATGTAAGTTTTGTTTGACAGGAAAAATCCGTTTTATTCGCAATCTTGAGTCTTCAGAAATTGTAGGACAAATCGTACGACTTTTAAAACTTGAAAAACAAATAACAAACATCGTTTTTATGGGTATGGGTGAACCCCTGTCAAATTTTAAGAATGTTGTGCGCGCTATTCAGATATTGACTAATCAAAAAGGACTGTGTATTTCCTCGCGACGAATTACTCTGTCAACGTGCGGTCTTGTTCCGGAATTATTAAAATTTAATTCATTGAATATAAAAATAAATCTGGCTATCTCACTAAATGCAGTTGATAATGAAAAGCGAAATCAGCTTATGCCGGTAAACAAGAAATATCCGCTGGAGCAATTGCTTAACTCCTGCAAAAAACTGACTTTATCAAAAAGGGAAAGAATTATTTTTGAATATATTTTAATTAAAGATATAAATGATTCTTTTTCAGATGCAAATAAACTTGCAGAACTTTTGAAAGGTATTCCCTGTAAAATTAATCTTATTGCTTATAATGAGAATCCTTATCTGAATTTTTATTCTCCGTCTCCTGAAACAGTAAATAAATTTCAACAAATTTTAATTGATAAATATTATTCATGTTTTGTAAGAAAAAGTAAAGGGAGTGATATATTTGCGGCTTGCGGGCAATTGGGAGCATTAAAAAGCAATCACTGAAAAAGCGGTGCTGTCTTAATTATGTATTCTTCTTCTTTTTTTCTATATAATATTTGAAGCCCAAGCCGCTGTTCTGCTGAATGGAGAATTGCTTCAAGCATTTCAGGATAAGACATACCTGCTAATTTAGACATTCTTGCAAGATGTCCATCCCAGCACCATCCAGGATTGGGGTTTACTTCAAGAAGTTTAGGATTTCCAAAAGCATCCAGTCTCCAGTCAAATCTTGCATAATCACGGCATTCAAGTCTTTCGAATAATTTTAAGCACCATTCAATAATGGATTTTTCTGTTTCATCAGGCAAATTAGCCGGAATTGACTTAACATTCCAGTAAGGGGAATCAGGACGCCATTTTGCTTCATATCCACAAATCTTTGGCAGATTTTCTGGTAATTCAGAGTAATCTTCTTCAATTATAGGTAAAGCATTGTATGCTGAAGGGGGATTCCCAATAATTCCAACACTTAAATCTTTACCCGGAAGAAACTCTTCAACAAGTATAGGTTTATCATATCCAAATTTTTCTCGTATTTCTAAAATAACATTTAATAAATCTTCTAAATTGTTTGTTACACTTCTTTGTGTTATTCCAAAACTGGAATCCCCAAAATTTGGTTTAACAAGAGTGGGAAAAGCGAATGGGAGTTCAAAAGTAGTATCTTCAGGTTTAATGAAAAAAGCAAGCGGAACAGGTATCCCCATTTCTTTGGCAATTCCTCTAACCAGTGATTTATCATAGCAATGAGCCAGGCATTGCGGACCGGCACCCGTGTATCCCATATCCATTTTTTCCAGCAAAGCGGGAATATGCAGTTCTTTGCGTGGATCATTGTTATAACCTTCATCACAAAGATTAAACACAAAATCGATTTTTCCTGTTAATTTTTTAATATCATAAATTAATGTGTCATGATTATTTAGATAAATAAATTCATAATTTTTTAATCTGCGCAGCGCTGATTTCAACTGATCAATTGTATAAAAATCATCATCATCAAAAATAAAAGATGGTTTTAAAAGATCTGGTTTTGAAGGATCTCCTAAAATAACCGCAACATTTCTAACTATTTCTTTAGATTTTCTTTTTATTGGAGTCCAGCTTTTTCTTACTACACCGGTAATAATAATACGTTTTTCCATCATTCCCAGATCCTGATTTCGCTGAGAATCAGGAGAAATTTCACCATGAAAAGTATAGTCGCTAAAACCAGCTCTGGCTATTAATTCAGCAAGATTTTCTTTGGTATAAAGTCTCTCTGCATAAAATTGATCGGCAATTACGCCTTTTTCAACGTGAGTGATAACTTCTCTTGATATTAATCGCTGTCCATCAAGAGAAAGGGAGCGTTCTCTACAAACAAACATTTTTTTATCTATCCATTCCCATGATCTTGGCTGAAAATTCTTTTTGAGGAATTCAGAATCCATCACGTCTATTAGTATCTTTCCCCATGGTTTCAGAACTCTAAAAACTTCCTTTAAAACCAATAAATCATCGTGACTGGTTTCAAAATATCCAAAGCTATTTCCCAAAATTGTTATTATATTAAAAGTGTCAGAGATATAAGGTAATTTTCTTGCATCACCTTCTCGGTATTTTACATTTAGTTTTTCTTTTTTTGCATATCCTTTTGCTTTTTGAATTAAATAGTGAGAGCGGTCGATCCCTTCGATATCTTTATATCCTCTTCTTGATAATTCAAGAGAATGACGTCCCTGTCCACAGCATAAATCTAATATTTTATCTTCAGGAGAAAAATTAACTATTTTTGAGAATAGATCTATTTCTTTTCGGGTAATGTTTTGATCTGCTACAACATCAGCATCTGTTTTTAGATAAAGTGAATTGAAAATACCATTCCACCAGTCTGGATGTACATGTTCTTCAAGATTTGGGACAGGGCCTAAAACTTTTTTTTGAGGTTTTCCATTTTTACTACGTTGCGGAGGTTTATCCGCAGATGATTTTCCGTTCATATTTTTTTCTCCTATGCGAAAGAATTATATTTTAAGTTTTTTTATATGTCAAGGATATCATGTCAAGTATATCATGAAATCCTTTTTAAAAAATTCAAAATTTTTTCATATATTTCAGGATAATCGGGGGTAACAATTACATGATTGGATGTGTTAATAAAATGCAGTGATTTTTCAGTTGAAGCAGATTCATTATAAATAATATTTGCACTTTCTGAATCTACTTCATAGTCTTTGCTGGCATGAAGTATAAGTAATGGGCAAGTTATGTTTTTTAATTCGCGTCTTAGAGCATTTGTTAATTTCATAAGCTCATAAATTCCCTTAAGAGGCATATGCTTATAATTTGTTTTTTTATTTTCAGGATCCGAAGGAATAAATTCAATTACACCGGTTTCTTTTTCAGTAAAAGATCTTGTTAAATTATTAATTTTATTTATTATAGGTAAAAGGAAAAAATATCTTCCATATGTATCACGTATGATAATCGGGGAAGAAATAGAAACAACACCGCACAGTTTATTTTTATTATAGGATGCCAGATGCAGAGCCAGACTTCCGCCCATAGAAAAACCAATTACAATAATTTTATCTGCATAATATGATAGTAAATTATATCCGCGTTCAACAGATGAAAACCAATCTTCCCATTCAAATCGTGCTAGATCATAAGGAGAAGTTCCGTGACCTTCCAATCGAATTCCTAAAACTGTATGCCCTGCATTGAATAATATATCACCTAAATACCGCATTTCAGGAGGAGAAGCAGAAAATCCATGAACTAATAATATAGCTGTTTTGCTTTTTTTTAATTGCTTAAGAAAAAAAGGGGTACCCGGGATATTATCTTTTTCTTTTATATTTAAATCATTATAAAGTTCATTATTATATTTTTCATTTGCTAATTGATATATTTTATTTTCATCATCAAAAAGATAATCAATTAATAAATCATTGATATTTTCTTGATTTATTTTCAAGATTGAATTTATTAAATCATGGACTTCAAATTTTGGTTGAATTTCATTTTTTAGCACCTGAGGGATATTTTTAGTTCGTATTTCATCAAAGGAAGATTGACTCAATAAGTTTTTAGTAATAACTATATTATCCCCTTCCAGATAAATAAGATTTTCATCACAAGCAGTTTTAATAAAGCTTTCAATTCGTTCATTGCAACCTAAAAGTATATCGTTATATCTTTCTGGCAATAGCATATCTCTATGTAATTGCATAGAATTATAATTTTGAATTTTTTTTATCCCAATGTAAATTAACTTTGTAAAATCATCTTTATTAATTTTTGTTTCATTTTTATCCCTTAATAATTGAAAAAGTATTTCTGAAGCTAAATGCATTGGATTCACGGTAATAAAATTATAAATATTTTCCATATATTCATCTCTGATTTTTACGGATATATTTCTAGTTCTATGTTTAACTATCTCTATCAGCATTGGTTTTGTTATACTCTTTTCCTTTTTACTTTTTATTATTTCCTCTTTAAATATTAACTCGGTCAACTTATAGTCATAACGAGTAAGATATTTTGTGATAGGAATAGGAGAACCAAAAGTAATATCCATATCTGTATTATTAAATAAAATATTGGTTTCAACTAAAAGTTCATCACGTAAACGTTTTTCTTTTATTTTAGTAAAAATATTTGTTATTTTAGTAATAATATTTTCTGTTATTCTCAAAGGATAAAAAGTGATATTGACAGGTATTATCAATACAGGTTCCTGTGCTTTTTTATAAATAACTTCCATTTCCATATTTGGATTAAATAAATTTCTATATTTATCAACTAGATCCCAATTTTTATTTTTCAATGATAATAAAAATAGATCTTTATATCTCTGTGCTTTTATTCCAATAACTGCTGAACCTGTATGTGGTTTGCGGCGTGCTTTCAGTTCTCTTGCATAAATGCTTAATCTGCCGAGATTGTCCAGAACTTTTTTATCTTTTATCATACCGCCTTCAGGAAAGACAATAATTTTCAAATCTTTTAGAATTTCACGTGCCATAAAATCAGTAATATTAGGAAAATCAGACGGGACAGCTCCGATCCCGGTTAAGTATTTTGCGGTTTTTTCTTCTTTAAAAAATACGCTTGATGCAATTGAACGGCAAAAAACATTTTCTTTTTTATAAAAAATATATTGAGGAATAAAAGTCTCAAGACGAGAGAAATGATTAAAAACAAATATATTCCCATTTTTTATATGCCCATCCATGTTGTGCAATTTAATATGTATCTTCAATACTTTTTCCAGAACTTCTAAAATATTTTTAGTCCATAGATATTTATGTTCATCTATTACTAAATCTTCTTCTATAAATTCTTTTATTAAATTATTGTCATTATTAATCATTTTTAATTCTTTCCATACATGGGAATTTTTTTAGCAAATATTATACAAGGATACTGTCATAATTACAGTAAATATCGGTAAATATTTTAAAAACTTAAAATTTTGTGATATAATGAATATAATCCTTGACAATTACTATAGAATTTCATATTCTACATTACCAAATTATGGATGAATTTAAAATAAATTTTTTTGAACATATTCAAAAATTATTCTTTTTCCTTTTTAACAGGGCTAAAAACAATAATTACCAATTAATGAGAGAATATTTTGCTCAAATATTAATAATGGATATTGAGCAGTTTATTTCTCTCAGGAATAAAAAAATTTTGGATGTTGGTGGTGCACGTGGTGAATTCTGCAAAGTACTTAGTGAAAAAAGAAAATGCAATGCAATAAATTTAGATCCATATCCGGGTGAAATTCTATGGGAAAAAACAGTAATTGGCTCAGCAACCAATCTGCCTTTTGAAAATAATGAATTTGATCTGGTAATTTTGCGAGGTGTAATTGAACATATTCCATCTCTAGATCAGCAAAAATGTATTGATGAAATATTTAGGATTACAGAAACCGGGGGAATATGTTATATTTTATTCCCGCCATGGTATAATCCACATGCCGGACATAATTTAAAACCTTTTCATATATTACCATTTAAACCGGCAAAATTTCTACGGCAGCTTTTTTTTAAAAGCAGAATTGAGGGTAATTCCTACGAAGAAGAGCATTTATATCCAATTACATTTAAACATATGTATAGAATGATTTCCATGAGTAATTTTAAAATAATGGCCACATTGGACACTCATTTCAGAATGCATTGCTTGACTAAAATTCCATTGATCAGGGAAATATTAATTCCTTCCGTTGTTTTTATTTTAAAAAAAGAATGATAGTGTCAGAGAGTCAGAATAAAATCTCAAAATTCTTTTGCTTTGATTCTTTGACACTTTGACTCTCTGACACTTATACCTAAGGAGATGGTATGAAAGATTGAGGTTGAGGTTAAGGTTGAGGAAAGATATAAATCATTATATTGATTTTTGGTTTTATCTTTTCCTTAACCTAACCCTTAGCCTTAACCTGATTTATCATAGGAGAAGTATATTATGATTTCAGTTAGCAATGTCTCGCTTCGTTATGGACCACGCGAACTTTTTACAGAGGTAAATATAATATTTACACCTGGAAATTGCTATGGTTTAATTGGAGCGAATGGTTCAGGTAAATCTACATTTTTAAAGATTCTTGCAGGGGAGATTGACCCTACTGCAGGTGAAATTGCTGTACAGAAAGGAAAACGAATTTCAAGTTTAAAACAGGATCAGTTTGCCTTTGACGAATATTCAGTTTTAACTACCGTTATTATGGGGCATAAAAAACTTTATGATATTATGACAGAAAAAGATGCAATTTATGCAAAAGAAAATTTTTCTGATACTGATGGAGTTCGTGCTTCAGAACTTGAATCTGAATTTGAAGAGCTAAATGGATGGAATGCAGAATCTGATGCGGCAAAACTATTAAGTGAACTTGGTCTGCCGGATGAATTTCACAACATGCAGATGAAACAGCTTGAAGCAGGGCAGAAAGTACGTGTGCTTTTAGCTCAGGCATTATTTGGCAATCCTGATATTCTGCTTCTTGATGAACCAACAAATCATCTTGATGTTGAAACATGCATGTGGCTTGAGGAATTTTTATGTGATTTCGAAAATATTGCTATTGTAGTTTCTCATGACCGTCATTTTTTAAATAAAGTATGCACTCATATTGTAGATATTGATTTCAGCAAGATTCAGATGTTTAAAGGAAATTTCGATTTCTGGTTCGAATCAAGTCAGCTCGCATTAAGACAGCGTACTGAATCAAATAAAAGGATTGAAGAAAAACGGAAAGAATTGCAGGAATTTATAGCAAGATTCAGCGCCAATGCATCTAAATCCAGACAGGCAACAAGCAGGAAAAAAATATTAGAAAAACTTACCATTGATGACATTAAACCATCATCAAGAAAATATCCATATATTAATTTTGAACAAGCTCGTGAGGCTGGAAATGATATCCTGGAAGTATTGAATTTATCAAAAAGTATTGATGGACAGGTTATGTTTAAAGATTTGAATTTCACAGTTAGAAAAGGTGACAAAATTTGTTTTGTGGGATCAAATGATCTGGCAAAGACTACATTATTTCAGATTCTGGCAGGTGAGATGCAGCCTGACAGCGGTACTTTTAAATTTGGAATTTCAATCCGCTCTACATATTATCCTAAAGATAACGCAGAATATTTTAATGTAAACCTAAATATCATTGACTGGCTCCGTCAATATTCTGAAAATAAAGAAGAAAATTTTATCCGCAGTTTTCTTGGACGTATGCTTTTTTCCGGAGACGAATCTTTAAAACCGATCAACGTGCTGTCAGGCGGAGAGAAAGTAAGATGCATGTTATCGCGTATGATGTTAGCTCAACCTAATATGATGATATTAGATGAACCCAATAACCATTTAGATTTAGAATCAATCTCATCTTTAAACAAAGGAATGGAAAGATTTAAAGGTTCTATTTTATTCTCTTCACATGATCATCAGCTTGTAGATACTGTTGCAAATAGAATTATTGAAATAACACCTAACGGTTTCATAGACCGCGCAGATACAACGTATGATGAATATTTAACTGACCCGAAAATTAAAGAAATGCTGAAGCAGTTATATGGCATTGTATAAAGGATTAAAATTGTGTTTAAAAAATTTTCTTGTTTACTAGTATCTTTTATAATAGTTTTTATTATCATATTCATTAATCAATGTTATGCCAGCAATGATCATATTTTGCTCTACAGCACAATAGGTTATGATTTGCGAGGAACTAAGAGGGCATTGGTTAGGTTATATACTAATCCAGCTGGTTTAGTTATAGATGTTGGTACCTCAAACTGGAAACTTTATAATATTGATAATGTTGAGGTAATGTCCGGACAATTGATGAATCTTGGTAAAACGTTTGGGGTTGATCTTTGGGAAATAGACTTTTCTTCTATAAAAGCTCCTGGCCGTTATCAACTTAAAGTATTTTTAAAAAATACTTCAGAGACTAATACTGCAGAGCTATCAAGTGAATATTTTGATGTTGAAGATAATATTTATTTTAAAAAGACCTTCAAACAAATAACATTGAATAATGCAAAAGAGAGAGAAGCATCTGCTTATTATGGTTATGGATATTATGATTGCAATAGTGTCATGGGCGAAGCCTGGTCACATGGTATCTTTCTTGCCGGTTTAGTACATGGTTATATTTTGAAACAGGGAGACTTAACAACAAACGAAAAGACTCAATTAATTGATGCTATCAATAGATCAGTTGATTATTTATTGTCGCTTTACGATGTTAACACCGGTGAAATTCGTCATGAGTATCCAACGAGACCATTGCAAGATGTTAATTTAGGTACATATCAAACATATGAGGCATTATATGGCTTAGCTACTTATATGAATTATTTTTATATTATGGATACTACACGTTCGGAAAATATTTATAATAAAATAAAAAAGACAGTTGACTATTTAAATTTACCTGGTAACTATTGGCCAAGACCGCTTAGGATAGTTGTTGATTATTATATTTATAATTATAATAATTCGGATATTCAATATAAAAATGAAGCAATAACATTATTAACCAGTCAGATGAGTCAATATAATATGGCAACAGCAGAAAGAGGTTGGCCATTTCCAATTTTTGAAGGTCTTTATCTTCTTGCTAATGCTTTTCCTGAAGATCCAAATTATACAACATGGATTACAAATGCAAAAAGAGTTGTCAAGGATTACTTCCAATATCTTCTAGATAAAAATGGTTTTCATGTAGTGCCTCAAGGTTTTGATACAACTGATTGGAATGATATGGTGTCAGTTCCAAAAGGATATACTAAAACACAATGGCCGCATAATTTTTATGCAAATGGACCTTATGGCAGTAGAGCTCAAGATGCTGTCTGTTTAGCAATTTTAACAGGGGAACATCAATTATTAGAGCCAATTATGGCTGGCAGTCTTGGTTGGATAACGGGTTTGAATCTTGGAATTCCATCACAATATGTATCGGGAAGTAGACCACCAGAACCAATTGCCTGTGCAGCTTTTATAATTAATATAGATGGAAAATTTGCTAAGCCATGGACATGGTGGGAATGGGGACCACCTACTAGTAACTTACAGTCTATAGTTAATGGATTCTACTTTGTAAATGGAGAGCTAACTTATTATAATTATGATTGGCCACCAGCAGAAACATTTATTTTAACAGATGGATCCTATATACAGGGTTCGGTTATTTATGAAGATTATTTACAAAAAATTGTAGATTCAAAATTGATATCTATTTCTGTTTTTCCTGCGAATGTTAATCTAATAAAGGGAAATGTTGAGCAGTTTACTGCAACCGGGACATATAAAAATGATTCAACAGTTAATATAACTTCAAGCGTCACATGGTTAAGCAGTAATAATAGTATTGCAACTATTGATAGCACCGGACTTGCCAAATCAACAGAAATTGGCAGTACAAATATTACAGCCAGTCTTGATAATATTACCAGTACACCTGCTACACTTAATGTAGCAAACAATTTAGTATCAATTTCCGTAACACCTGTAACCGTTACTGTCACAAAAGGTGGCAATCAAGAGTTCAAAGCAGCAGGAACATATCAGGATGGCTCAACAGTTAATATAACTTCAAGTGTAACGTGGTTAAGCACTAATAATAGTATTGCGACCATTGATAGCACCGGACTTGCCAAATCAACAGAAATTGGCAGTACAAATATTACAGCCAATCTGAGCAATATTAGCAGTCCAACTGCTACGCTTAAGGTAACAAACAATCTTGTATCAATTTCAGTAACACCTGCAATCATTACTGTCACAAAAGGTGGTAATCAAGAGTTCAAAGCAACAGGAATATATCAGGATGGCTCAACAGTTAATATAACTTCAAGTGTTACTTGGATGAGCAGTAATTATAGTGTTGCGACCATTGATAGCACTGGACTTGCCAAATCAACAGAAATTGGCAGTACAAATATTACAGCCAATCTGAGCA
>CAYWFU010000037.1:23982-25398 GCA_964457585.1 uncultured bacterium
CCTGCAATCATTACTGTCACAAAAGGTGGTAATCAAGAGTTCAAAGCAACAGGAACATATCAGGATGGCTCAACAGTTAATATAACTTCAAGTGTAACGTGGTTAAGCACTAATAATAGTATTGCGACCATTGATAGCACCGGACTTGCCAAATCAACAGAAATTGGCAGTACAAATATTACAGCCAATCTGAGCAATATTAGCAGTCCAACTGCTACGCTTAAGGTAACAAACAATCTTGTATCAATTTCAGTAACACCTGCAATCATTACTGTCACAAAAGGTGGTAATCAAGAGTTCAAAGCAACAGGAATATATCAGGATGGCTCAACAGTTAATATAACTTCAAGTGTTACTTGGATGAGCAGTAATTATAGTGTTGCGACCATTGATAGCACTGGACTTGCCAAGTCAACAGAAATTGGCAGTACGAATATTACAGCCAGTCTGAATAATATTGTAAGTCCAGTTGCTACTCTTACAGTAACAGATGATAAGCTGGTATTAATTTCTGTGACTCCTATGAGTGTTAATTTTGAAACAGGCAATATATCTAACAAAATAGTAACTATTTCAAATATTGGCAAAAACAATCTTACAATAAGTGAAGTTGGTTTATCAGGTTATGATTCAAACAATTTTACAATACAATATGATAGTGCATCTGGACAAACTTTAACACCGGGCGAAAATCGTAATATATGTTTAGCATTTATCCCAACCTCCACAGGTAAAAAAACTGCCATACTTTCCATTTCATCTAATGATCCAATTTTTCCGATTGTTAATGTTTCTTTAAGTGGGATTACCAGTATTACCGATGAAGATGAAATTGATACAACTTTACCGATAATTATTTCTATTAGTCCGTCAAATGGAGAAAAAAATGTACCTGTTAATTCATCAATAATTGTTACATTCAGTGAACCAATGGATGAGTTATCTATTAATAACAGCACTTTTATTGTTAATGGAATAATTGGATCAATAACTTACCAGGGGACACAAGCTATATTCACTCCATCCAGTAATTTGGTTAAAAATATGACTTATACTGTTACAATTACAACAGGAGTAAAAGATTTATCCGGTAATGCAATAAAACAAAATTATTTGTGGAGTTTTGATACTATTTTAGATGAAATTTTTAATGCGGAAAACCAAAATAAAAGCGATGTGATAGCTAAAAAAAAGTGTTTTATAACTGTAATAACTCATAATTTCAATATGGATAAATATATTAGAATACTGACTCAATTTAAAGATAAATATCTTATTTCAAATGAGAGTAATGAAAATATTATAGTGAATTTATATTATAAAATGTCGCCATATATTTCAAAATAAAATACCCCGCAGCAAACAGACTGGGTCAAATCAATTTATATTAATTACTAAATAAAATTTAAAATTTTC
>CAYWFU010000038.1:0-25271 GCA_964457585.1 uncultured bacterium
AATAAAACTCTAATGTTTACAAGGGGTTTCTGCAAAATAGGGATAAAGTCAAGAAATACTGAGCCAGGAGAAGAAGTTATTGCTGCTATTGTTACAGAAACAAATGATAAACAGTTTGCCCTTTTCTGCCTAAAAAAGATTATTCCATCATTTTCTCCGAAAATCACTGTCGCACATGAATCGCTGTGGGGTTATGATAAAAAAACAATAAAAGTAAAAATGTAAAAAAAAAAATATGGAAACCCTATCTTTAAAAAATCAGGACAAGAGGAATATCCGTTTTAATAATTTGAAGCTATTGGAAGTACACGAAATCGGTTTTTATTTTCATTAATAAAATCCAAAACCATTTTATGCGCTTCATCATCAGTGAACTGTTTTGGGGGATGTTTCATGAAATATGCTGATGGTGCGGTTAGGATACCGCCCTGTCCATTTAAAAGAGCAAGATTGCAGCATCTTATTGCATCAATTACAATTCCTGCTGAATTAGGAGAATCTTCAACTGATAATCTTAATTCCAGATTAATTGGAATATTTCCAAAAATTCTTCCTTCCATTCTTATAAAACAAATCTTATTATCTTTTTGCCATGGAACATAATCACTTGGGCCTATATGAATATTTTCATCCTCCAATCTATTTTTTAAAACTGATTGAATAGCTTCTGTTTTTGATTTCTTTTTCGATGAAAGTCTTTTCCTTTCAAGCATATTTAAAAAATCTGTATTTCCGCCTGTATTTAGCTGATAAGTCCTGTCTAATACTACACCTCTTTTTTTAAATAAATCTGATAATGTTCTATGTGTAATTGTGGCACCTAGCTGTGATTTAATATCATCACCAATAATTGGAATATTCTTTCTTTTAAATTTTTCTGCCCATTCTGGATTGCTTGCAATAAAAACCGGAACATTATTAATTAATGCAACTCCTGCTTCAAGACAGCATTCAGCATAAAAAGTAGTTGCTTCTTCTGAACCAACCGGGAGATAATTTAACAGTATTTCTGCTTCAGAATCTCTTAAAATTTTTATAACTTCTTCTTTTGTGGCTTCTTTTTCACTGCTTGGAGCAAATCTATTTTTTTCATCATAATTTTGCATATGCTCTGAAACACCATCAAGTATTCTTCCCATTTGTACTAAAACATTTGTTTTAGGCAAATTTTTGCAAAATACCTGTGTACAATTCGGCTGTTCAAAAATAGCTTCTGCCACATCTTTATTTACTTTTCTTTTATCAATATCAAATGCAGCTACAACCTCGATATCATAAGGCTTAAAACCGCCAATTTCCCAATTCATTAGTCCAATTGGTTCTCTATTCTGATTATAATATTCAATACCCTGAAGCAAAGAACTAGCACAATTTCCAACCCCAACTATTGCTATTTTTATTTTTTCCATAAATTAGTATCTCCAAATTTTTTATAATTTTAAATAAATGACATTCATAAACTCTTATGCAAATATTATACCGATTAAATAATGTAAAAAACATATAATTTATTTAAGATTTTAATGAATTTATATATTCGTTATATCAAAATGACAAATATCAAATTTATATTTGATTAAATCGAGTCATTTTGACTTTATAATTCTAAGGTAAATGGTGGAGCAGAGCGGAGTTGAACCGCCGACTTCATCCTTGCGAAGGATGCACTCTCCCAACTGAGCTACTGCCCCAGTCTGACAACAGGTATTTAGGCTGAAGGCTGAAGCACCTAAATACCTTCCACCTTCAGTCTAATCACCTGAATAGTTATCTATTTTTTTTATCAAATCAGATATTTTTTCCTTCTTCTTACTATCCTTATCCTTAATGTATAATAATTCATCAGCTATATTTAGCGCTGCTAGAACAGCGATTTTAGATGTTGAAACAATAGATGTGTTTTTTGCAACTTCTCTCATCTTTTCATTTACATATTGTGCTAAACTTTTTATATGTTCGTTATCATGCGGACTCTTAATCGAATATTCACTTCCAAAAATTTCTATGACTATTTTATTTGATTTATTTCCTCTCATATTTTTCTCCTAAAATAAAATATTAAAAAAATTAAGAAATACTAAATTTATAATTAAATTGATAAAAGGAATTATTGGTAAGAATTAAGGGTTTACGAAAAATAATTTTAACATTTTCGCATCACATATTTAGACCATCTTTAACCGATTAGTGAGGTCAGAAATATAGAAATAGCTCGCTATTACTGTGGATGACATAATGAACATGTGTGAGCATCATCAGGGTTAGACGGTTCAGCGCCACCATTATACTTTTCACCATTAGGTGCAAGCCACGTTTGATTATCTGCCGAATCAAAAATTGCTTCCATAATAAACGTTCCCATACTGGTGTTTGCTGCATGAGGTGCATGACAACTATCACAAACTAAAAGATTACGTGCTGAACCTGTGGTTGAAGTATCCACCGAACTACCGGGGAATGCAAGAGTATTTGGATTTAATAAACTTCCACCTGCTTTAGGATAATTAGCTGGCGGCATTGGACCTCCGTTTTTACCAGCTACGCTACTGACACCAACTCTCCATTTTAAACCTCCACCATAACTATCAAAAAATGTTGTATCTCTCAAGTGATAATTCTCTGATCCAAGATACTTTCTTTCCTGTTCAACTGTTGTATAAACTGGATGTATTGAATTTACACTATTATCTGTTTCAATAACAACCCCAACTTTATAAAATCTACCTGTTGTTTCCCATCGTCCTCTATATTTTGCATCTGAAACATCGCTTACAGAATGAGTTCTTACAGGGAAATGACAATTTCGGCACATAAATGATTCTGCCTGATTTGCATAAAGTATTGCTGAATTAGGAGTTGGTTCCTTTCTCAATGCGGCAGAATTGTATTCTACCAATCCTTCTTGTGCCCAATGCGGAGTATGACATGATTGACAAATAATTGCTGCATCATTTTTTATTTTAAGAAGCGTATCATATCTTTGTCCCCATTTTGAAACTAATTTTTTTCCAACTCCACTCAATTTTCTATTATTACATGAAGACGTATCTCCCCATGAACCATCAAAAACATATTCATAATGCGAATCAGTTGTATCATCTGGGGTAACAAGTGCATTCCACTCAATACGTAAGCCTGATGCATGTGTACCCATACGACTTGTTCTATTTACTTCATAAGAATTGACACCAGTAGGATACTCTCTAATCCATGCTGATGGATTTGCTCCTTCATAATTAATATTTGTAGATTCTGGGCCATCTTTTGTTGTCATAAATGGCAATTTTCTCAATGATCCTTGATCTGCATCTTTTCCATAATCATAGTTTCTTGTATCTCTATTTGGAGAAAATGCGTCTCCTGTATGACAGGAAACACATAATTCAGAATTATGATTAGGATCTTCGTAAGCTTTATGTACATGTGTTGTATCATCAGCAGGACCTGTTTCCCTGTTAACATCGCGTCTTCGGCCGGCATAATAATGTATAATCCCATTTGCCCAGTCATGACAGGTATCACATGAAATTTTTACACGAGCAGTATTATATTTAACATTGCTATAATTCTCACCTGTATAAGCTAAATCATTGTATAATGGCAATCTGGTACCGGGACGCATACCTCCATCTTTATTATAAACAGGCGGACTAAAAATTGTAAGATTAGCCTGATCCGGCCAGGATGCACCATCAGTATTAACAAGGCTTTCTCCAAGAGGATGAGTTAATCCTATTTTCCCTAATGCTCGTTGATGACAATCATCGCAAATTAAATCATTACCTCTAGTACTTCTACGTAATAATTTTGTTTTGGCCTGAGCACCATGAACATCATGGCATGATAAACATACCGGTTGATTTTTTCCACCGGTTGGCCATTTTAATGGAATATCAATTGATGGACCAGTTGCACATAAATCGCTTGAATAAGCTTCCCAATCAGTTGTTCTAACACCATTAATATCATATTTATAACTTCCTTCAAAAAATTTGTTATGTTTTAATGGATGTCCGTTATATAAATCTGCATCTCCTGTATTAGGATCATTTGCTTTAATTTTTAAAAAAGGTCTATAGGAATGGCAGGCTTCACATAATCTATTATAACCGCTTTTTGAACTATTATTAATTACAAGTAAATCTGGTTTCTTTTCTTCAAACATATTGCCATTAATTGGTACCCCATCATGATCCTGTCCAACTGAAGTAGTATCTGAGCTATGTACTTTATGACATGATTGACATATTACAATACCTTTTTCACTAGTATCATATCCTATACCGGCAGTATCATATCCTGCTAAAATACCTACTAAATCTCCTCCTCCGAGATGTCCTCCATATCCTGTTGTATCAGCAAAATTTGCAACATCAGATCCTGTTCTTAAAGCTGTTGGAATACTTATACTCGAAATCCATCCTGTAGTATCATTATCATTAATTTTTCGTACGGTTGTATCATTAAATGCACCTGTTGGGAGATGTGTTATTCTATCTACATCACCTCGTCCGACTGGATGAGTTGAAAATTCTTTTCCATCAACTTCAACTATATTCCATGGTCCCCATGCACTGGTAGATCGTCCAATGTGGCAGTATTCACAGAAGATTTGTTTTCTCCCATCTCCTGTTATATCATTATTTGCAGTTGTATCACCTAATGTACCTGTTATATCAAATGCTTTTGCTCGAAGGAATTCTCCACTTGCACCTACTCCACCAAAATATTTATATGCGTCAAATTTAACACCTTTTGTTGTTGCATGTACATTATGACATGAACTACATTCTATTGCAGTTCTTCTCTGAGGATCTCCTGGAGTAATTAAGTGTGATGTATCTGTACCACTCCATTTTGACATCCATTGTTTAGTACCGCCATAATTAGGTCCGCTATTTGAAACTGTTCGTCCGCTTCCGGTATCATAATATATATCAGAGTTATCATCTAATAGAGGATGATTATTATGCGATGTCCCATCACCATAAATACTATCTGCCATTATTGGTGCAGCACAATATCCTGCTAATTTATTATGACATTTACCACATATTCGGCCAACTTCACCTATATTAATATTAGCAGCTCCATAATATCCTGTCCACATGGTGTTTCCTGTTGCTGAATGAGGGATATGACAAAAAGAGCAAACTCCTGCTTTTCCTTCATCCGAAGATATATTTTGTAGAGCTGTTTGTCTGAGTATATTATGTCCTGAATCAACAATGCCAGCCTCCATATAACTTATTGCAAAGACAAAAAATATTAATACGAAGGAAAGAAGAAGGCTTTTTTTCATTTGTCTCTCCCAATGAGATAAATTAGTTTTTTTTAAAATACCTCATTTTATTGACTTTGTCAAGCTATTTCTGGTTTGAGTTTTTTGATTTTTTTAACCCTTGCTCATACATTTTTTTATGTTCACCAGTTAATAGTGAATCTTTTTTTGAAAAAATTTCTTCAATTCTTTTTTTATTCTTTTCACCTATTTTTGCATATTCTGTATTCGGATGCTCATCAATTAATTTCTGATAATAAACCAATGCACTTTCAAATAAATTCATTCGTCCATGGTCAAAACATAATGCAATTTCAAATTTTACAAGCGGTGCGATTCTAGCGTTTGGATAACGCGCTAAAACTTCACGAAAAAGATCAAGAGATTCATCCGGCATATGCTTATTTTTTGCCTGGGCAAATATTTTTAAAGGTTTATAATTATAATCTGAATTTGCTTCAATGAATTTAACCATATCCACAGCTGATTTTCTAAAACTATTGTTTTCCGGAAATGTATTTATAATTCTTTTATATATTTTTATTGCTTCGTCAAAATTAGATTGATTTCTATAAGAATCTGCAACTAATGAAAGTAATTGTGCATTAGCAGAACTTTTTGGAAAAAATCTAATATATTTATTAATTTCCTTTTCTGCATTCTCATAATCTTTTTTATTAACATACAGATAACGTATATATTTAATACTTAAATCTTCTCCTATGTTATACAATGGATCAAGTTCATAAAGTGCTCCAAATGCAGCAGCAGCATCATCTATTTTATTTAATCTGATATAGCACAATCCAAGATAATAATATGCTTCCTTATTGCGAGGATCATTCTTAATTACGTCTTGAAATATTTCGAGTGCTTTTGTATTATTATTTATAACCAGGTTATTCATACCTGTTTTGATTTTTTCTTCAATTTCTTGTTTAGAGCTTTTTTGATTGCTTGAACAGCTTATTAACAAAAATATTATAAATTGACTTAATATGAGTATAATTTTAAATTTTACTTTGAGCATGCTTTATCTTCCCTTCTCTTTCCTACATGTCCAGATAAAAAAAATGGTAAAATAGGTTTTCTATTTCCTATTTTACCACCTGTATTAAATTATAATAATTTATCTAAATAAAAAATAAATCCTATTAAAGAAAGAAGTCCCCTGCGGCAGGAACCGCAGGGTTCTTCATTAAATTCCAATATGACAATCAGTACATTCATTTTGTAAACGTGGTTTAAATATCCTTTTAGTAATCCCTTCTAAATGACCAGCATGACATGAACTGCACATCATTTTGCCTTTTTTACTCAAAGGAACATCTTTAGGCACAACTATTTTATTTGGAATTTCTTTAGGTTGTACAATATGATTTATCCCTGAACCCGTTTTAATATCTGTTCCAGGATGAGGTCTGTCAGGATGGCATCTTAAACATAAAAATAATTCGCTGCCTTTTAAATCAATATTTTCTTTTTTTTCTTCATCAGGAATTCCAATATGACAATTATTACATATTTCATAATCAACTTTCCCCTGCATATCTTTCTGTCGATGTGGATTTATCTTTTTGAATACTTCTAAAATATGACAGTTGAAACAAATATCATTACGGTTCACATAAGGTCCACCACGCAGAAAATTCCTTCCTGTTTCCTTTTCCTTCTTTTCACAATCTTTACTATGACAGGTTATACATGATATTGTTTCATTTATTAATTTTACTTTATCTTTTTGAACTTTTGTATATTTACTATCTTTTGCAGGAACCCCATATGGATGCAGCTCTGCTCCCTCATCTTCCTTATGACACCATAAGCATGTTGAATCTGGATTATTGTTAAATTTAAATGCGCTTTGTCCATCCTGCGGGACTTTATCATGGCAGGAAGTACAGAACGTATCCGTCCAGTGAGGATTTATTTTATTGGATTTACCAGCCAATAATACAAATTCTTCTCTAAGATAATGTTTTTTTGGATTTTCATTTCCATGCGGATTATGACAGGTTGCACATGTTAATTTCTTATTTTTTGATAAAGGCAATGTCATTTTTTTTAGATCTTCTTTAATATTTGTATCAGTGAATAAATTTGCAAATTTGAAAAAATGCGGTTGTCTTTCGCTTACATGACAAAAATTACATAATGATATAATATCAGATTTGATAGTTGATCCGCCTTGCTGCTGCTGCTTTGGATCAGCTCCATGGCAGAATGCGCATGTTTTTTCCTCACCTTTATGAGGTGATCGTTTTAATAAATCTTCTCCATGACAATCTTTGCATAATTCTATTTTTTGCGTGTAGCGGCCTTTATCACCTTTTTTTTGAGCAAAACCCCTTAACAATTTACCGCTTGAGAATTCTGCATGTATATCATGGCATGTTGTACATATTAATTTCCCTTCATTTACATTCCCTTTAACTCCTAAAAATAAATATTCCGGAACATTGATCTTTGAAGCTTTTGGATCGACTCCATTTGGATGCGCTTCCTGATTAGGATGGCATGGTTCGCATAATGCTATTACATCATTATTAGGTGAAGTTAATTTCACACTTTCTCTTGTATCAACTCCAACTTCAGCAGGGGCAGAATGACAGGTTTCACATCCCAATTGCATATGCATATTGGGAAGAAAAACTTCTTCCTCTTCACCCTTAGTATACAATGGTAATTGAAGCAATAAAACTCCAACTAGAATTGTTATTATATATTTTTTTTCCCCCATCACTTGATTTCTCCTTTCTTTAAACAATTTAACTTATTTTTTTCATTATTATAGAAATATTCAAAGCATTAATAGGAACTTAAATAATTAAATCCTCTTTAGGTTACTATTATTGCTTAATATAATCTATTTTAAATATTTTTATTTAATAAATATATATATCTTAAAAGAAAGTCAGGAAAGCTAAAATACCAGCTTTCCTGACTTTATAATTTCTTGTAAAGCTTAACAATTACGATTCAATCTACTATTGTACATGACATAAAATACATGTTGGTGCATCATTCTTCCAGCTTGGTTGTCCTGCTCCTTTTAGTATGCTTGGTGGTGGAAGTACTTGATCATCTCTTTCCACTTCTCCTGTTGTTGGTACTGTTGAATCATGTCCTTCCAAGCAATATGTACCCATTGGAGTTCCCGCAGCATGTGGTGCATGGCATGAATCACATGTCAACATACTTTTATTATTTACAGCTTCTGTAACTGCTGTACCCGGCAATCCAGGTGCACCTGGATTTCTTAAACTACCATATGCACGTGTATAATTTGTTGGCGGCATAGGGCCTCTTACATTATTAACTCTCCATAGGAATCCCCCTGGATCTTTGCCACCACTAGGTGCAGTAGTATCATCAGTTCTTAAATAAAATGGTGATGTTGAATCTGAAACTCGTGTACTTTCCTGTTCACGTGTTAATTTAAGTTGATGGCGTTTATCTGATTTACGCATACCAGAAGGTCCACCACAACTATCCATAACCCAATAATAAGTATCATCTTCTCTTGCTCTATATGCAACATTTGATGGTTGATTAACTGGATGCTTAACCAATCCGCCATTCCAATGACATGTTCTGCACATAAATGATTCTGCTTGAGTTGCGAGCAATAATGCTGTATGTGATGTTCTTTCGCTTTCAATTCCGCCTGTATTATATTCTACTAATCCAGCTGCTGCTGAATGCGGTGTATGGCATGACTGACAGATAATTTTAGCAACAAGTGTTGTATCTTGCGGAGATTCACCTGCATTAATTATACTGTCAAATGTTTGTCCCCATTTAGATCTTTTACCGCTAAGCATATTATAGCAGCCTTCTGGATAAGCGGCATAATTTGGATCTCTTAATAATGTTCCGCCGCCAGTTGTATCTCCCCACATCTGGGAATAAACCCAACCATTTCTTTGTCCATGAGTAGATCTAATATCGTCCTCTCTTGGACCTTCGGCATCAACAACATGTAATTGTGTTGCATGTGTACCAATTCTTGATAAATAAGTTGGTTCCATATCTGTCCATGTACCATCTGCTGGTGTTCCTGCTGAAAGCCACAAGCTGGTACCTGAAAATACTAATGCTTGAATATTTGGATATTCTCTAATCCATGGTGCTGGATTAGCTCCAACTGCATTTAATCCCATCTGAGCGGCTACACCTGCAATTCTATCTCTCTCTGCTGCAGCATCGGCAAGTCCTGTAATCCAACCATTTTGAGTATATCCAAAATTATCTTTAGTATGACATGATACGCATAATTCCGAGTTATGATTTGGATCTTCTGCTGCTCTATGAGAATGTCTATTAAGATCGAAAGCTGATGTTGCTTTATTATATCGGGTTAATGTTTTTGGATTAACTTCAGACTGCGGATCTCTGCGTTTTGTAACATCATAATGTATATTACCATTTACCCAATCATGACATGTATCACAATTGATCTGAACAAGATTTGCTGGATCACTCATTACACCCCATAAAAACTCATATGAAGATCCTGTATCATATGTTAGTTCTGGTCGTGATTTTTCGCTGTTTCTTATTACATAACCATTTATGTCATATTCTGGTGGAGTGAATAATGTTAATGCTGCCTGATCTGGCCATGTTGCACCATCAGTGTTTACTAATGTAACATTAACAGGATGTGTAATTCCCAGCTTTTTGAGAGGTTTAATATGACATCTTGCGCATAATGGTATTCTTCTAAGTAATTTTGTTTTTGGCCTTGCTCCATGAACATCATGACAGGTCAAACAAACTGGTGCATTAAAATTGCCAGAACCACCTGTCATATATCCTGATGGCCAATCTGCTGGAATAACAATAGCTGCCTGTCCATCAAAATTATCCTTATCCCAACAAGTCTTACCTGTAACCTGATTTGCAGTGTCAAAACCTGATTCTAATGTTTTTGGATAAATACCACCCATAACCTTGTTATGTCTTAATGGATGTCCTCTTTTTAAAGAACTATCACCTGTAACAACGCTATCTGGATATATTCGTAAAAAAGGTCTGAATGAATGACATTTTTCACATAATACATTAAATCCACTAGTAGCACTATTATCTTCAACAAGCAGGTCCTGCATTAATGAATCAAACATAAAACCCGGTTCATTATTAATGTTGATTCCATCATGTGATTGCCCTACAACAGTATCTTTCACATTGGTATGAACCTGATGACATGTCTGACATATTACTATACCCATAGTCCCACCAGTTGTAGTATCATAACTATTTCGTCCGCTGCTAATACCTTTAATACTACCTACGTGCCCGACTTTATTTGAACCTAAGCCTCCAACTCTTATACCTGCGCCACGTATAAATATTGAATCATATCCATCTTCAATACTCATATTCCAACCTCTTGTGGCAGAGTTTTTATCATAAATCCTTCGCTGATCCTTATCATTATCAACAATTGCTGGACCTGCAATTCCTACTGGATGAGTTGAATAATCTCTATTATCTACAGTTATAACATTATATGGTCCCCAGCCAGTTTGAGCTCTACCAATATGACAATATTCGCAGAAAATCTGTTTAGGATTTGCTTGATTTTGATCTGGTTTATTTTCTGTTGTATCACCAATAATCCGATTTGAATCAAATGGTAATGCGCGTAAAAAATCACCGCTTGCGCCTAATCCAACGTATCCATTATTATTCGGATTCGGATCAAGAGTAAATGCTTCAGTATTATCAAATGGAACTCCCGGTGTTACACTATGTACGTTATGACAGGATGTGCATTCCATCATTACTTCTGAAACGCCTTGAACTCTTCTTTCTCTACCAGTGGCAGGCCAACCTGAAATCCATTGTTTTGTTCCTCCCATTCTAGCACCTGAATTCCCGGTAAGAACAATACCTGCAGTTCCATATATATCTGTATTATTATCTATTAATGGATGATTTCTCTTTTTTTCAGAATCATCATCTGTAGCTGCATAAACTGACAGAGATAAGGTTGGAGCTCCACCTAATTCAGATGTTTTATTATGGCATTTTGAACAGAAAATACCAACGTATCCAACTCTAGCTGTCTGATATGTTCCCGGTTCTGGTTTTGTTTCCATACTGGTTCCTGATGCAGAATGTGGTAAATGACAGAATGAACATACTCCTGCTTTACCTTCTATACCAGCGAATTCAATACTTTGCAGCAACATGTTATGACCTGAGTCAACAACACCCGCTGCTTCTACAAACGATTTTGAAAAAAATATTATTGCCAATCCTAATAGGATTGGATACAATAATATTTTCCCCTTTTTAAATTTTAATCTCATAAATTCTCCCCCTTAAAATAATACTGCGTGATAAAACACAAATTGCCAAAAAAATATTCTAGCTATTTTTTTCTCACCCCTTTCATAAGAAAAATCTACCCCCTAACTAGTCAATAAATTTAAAGACCGAAGCTCTGTTTTTCATTCTTTCTAAAATAAATATATTCCCTTTATTATCAAAACTGATTTTTTCTGGGCCTAAAAGTTGTAGTCTTTCGCCATTCTCATCAGCTAAAATATGAAGAAAATTGCCATCTTTATCAAAAACCTGTGTAGTTCCTGTCATTGATTCAACGACATATATTCGATCCTTATTATCTATACCAATTCCAGTTGCATCAACAAATTTTCCAGCAACATCTCCACGACCGCCAAACACAGCAAGTGTTTTACCTTTTAGGTTGAATTTAATTATTCTACTCAATAAATTATCAAATAAATATATTTCATCCTGACTGTTAATTCTTGCACCTGCTATACTTGGGAATCCAAAATCAAGCTGTTCAAGTCTTGCTCTTTTAATCTGATAAAGATAATTACCTTCCCAATCCAAAACCTGAATTCCACTTCCTGATTTATCAGCTACATAAATATCACCTTTACTGCTGAATGCAACTCCAACACATGAAATCGCATCTTTTCTGGAACGGCTTTCGCGTGGAATAATCGTTTGTTTTAGCACACCCTGACTATCAAACAAATAAATCTTATTTAAAATAGTGTCTAATATATATATATTCCCATTTTTATCTACATTTATATCAAGAATCGCTGAAAGATATAATTCTTTACTATCTGCAAACACATCAATAAATTTAAAATTATCTGCTATATCGAATCTATAAATTGGGCCTCCGGGACCAGCAGTAATTAAAAGTATACTACGTTCAGCATCTACATGCAAACAAAATGGATTTCCCAGATTTCGTGGTGCACCTTCTTCTTTACCTGTAATACGCTTAATTAATCTGACTTTTCTTGCCGGTATAGAACTTTTTACTTTTTCTTCTGCTTGTACACCTATGTTTATTACAAAAATTGTGAGTAAAATTATAAAATGTATTATGTTCTTGAAAAGTAATCTTTTTTTTGAAAAAACTTCTGTTATGCTTTTATCACAAACATCAGTGTTGCTTGCACTAAATATTTCTTTTATTTTCATAATATTCCTCCAGATAATTTAGATAATAATATTTTAGCTCAAATTGAGCAATAAGGATATTCGTTATAAATATGGCAATAAATTCTCCTATAACGATAAACTGAGTTTATTTCGCTTTTGTTAAAATTATATCATAATAAAACAAAAAATTCAAATATTTAATCAATAAATTTTAAAACTGTAACTCTCCTTTGCATACGTTCAAGAATATAAACCCTTCCAGTCATATCAACTTCAATTCTTTCAGGAGCATCCAATGATAATCTCTTTCCTTTTTCATTAACTAGAACATATAAAAAATTTCCATCACGATCGAATACTTGAATTGTACCAGTAAGTTGTTCAAGGACGTATATTCTATCTTTATGGTCTATAGTAATTGCTGAAGCATCAATAAATTTCCCTGCAACATCTCCTCTTCCGCCAAAGATCGCTAATGTTTTACCTTTCATATTAAATTTAATAATTTTACACATCATATTATCTAATACATATAATTCATCATTACTATTTATTTTTATTTGAGAAATACTTGGAAATCCAAAATCTTCATCTCCTGAGCGCGCTTTAACGATTTCATATAAATAATTTCCTTCAGCATCAAGAAACTGAATACCTTGTCCACCTTTATCTGATAACACAATATCACCACGTTTATTAAAATCTATAAAAATTACCCCCAGTTGTCCCCTTTTTTTTCTATTATCTTTTGCTCTAATTACCTGTTTTACTCCACCTTGCACATTTAATATAAAAATTAAATTTTTATGTGAATCTACTACATATAAAAGGCCATTCTGATTTACTTTTAAGTCTAATAATCCATTGCTAAAACCTGCTTCACTTCCAATTTCTTCAATAAATTTATAGTCATTTTGTGTGTCAAATTTATATATAGGTCCTGATGGCGATGCAATTACGTAAAGTATATTATTTTCTTTATCAACATAAATACCATGAGGACTTCTAAACGGTGCTGGAGCTCCATATGCATCCGCTTCTATTTGAGCAACAACTTGAACTTTTCTGGACGGTGCACCAGTTGTATTTTTTTGATCAGCCCTTAATTCTATTAACAGGATAAATAAAATTATAATTAAGATGGAAATAATCCTATTATATTTAAATCTAATATTATCTTCTCTATTTTTCATTTAGTCTATTATTATTCCTGTATTTTTTATTTTTTTTCAGATTTAGTTTCTTTGTTTTCATCATTATCTTCATCAGGTTTATACATTACTGTTCTTAATATATATGCTGCGAAAACATAAGCATCGTAAGCACTAAATACAATTAATCCTACATATAAAGCTAATGGGATTAATCTATATGGTGCCTGTGCTTGCGCATATTCCCTAGCGATTTCTCTTACTCCTTCAACTTTCATCATTTTTTCATAATGATCATTATAATCTATCTGCATTTTTACAAACCATGATATTAATCCTAATGCTAGGAATATCAGAATTAATGCTCTTACTATCTCGCGATTATAAGCTTGCCCAGCACCAGGTAAAACAATAGATGCTAAGGCAGCTACAGCTGGATTCTTTTTTTTGCTTCCTTTTTCTAATCTTTCTTTCATAAGTGTTTTCTCTACCTCCTTAATTAATATAAATATTTATTTATTTAATATAACATATATCCATATTTTTGTCAAGTTCACAAAATACTAATTATTCCCATGCTTTATTTTTATCTCTTAGCTCTGGACGTTTAGGCATATTAGTATGACACCATGAACAAATTTTATCAACAGGTTTTCTTAGAAATCCTTTATTATTGCTGCCATGTGGATCATGACAGCTATAGCATACTACATTGTTATATTCATCTTTTTTTAAATCCTTTGGCAATTTTACAGGTGCCCCTTGTGCTGGATTTACATCATAAACATGAAAATGATTATCAAATTTCTCAATAATGGCTGCATGGCACTCCCTGTTTTTACATAATGCCGATGTCTTTTTTCGTAAATGTGCTCTCCCAAAATCAGAAACATGGGGATCATGACATTTTAGACAATAACCTTCTTTTACTGGTGGATGCTGATTTTTAACAGTATACACCTCTGTTCTAACTAATTTTGTTCCTGAAGAATCGTATATTGTCACTGATCTGTCTGTCATATTTAAATGACATCTTAAACATACTTTTCTCTCCGGTTCTTTTATGAAAAATGGATATGAACTGCCATGTGGATCATGACATCCCTGACAGTCCATCATTTTTGCTGCTGCATGTGGAAATTTTCCAGTATTAACTACATTTTCATGACAAGTATAACAAAGTTTGCCTCCAGCTATAAGTGGAGAATATCCGGCATCTACACCATCTGGATCATGACATGCTAAGCAGGCGCCTTCACCAACAGGTCCATGTGTTTTACCTTCATTAGGCACTTCAATAATTTTTTTATGGCATTGCAAATAACATATATCTTTTTTCCCTTTATTTGCATCAACAATATGGCATTTTTCACAAAATTCTTTAGTTTTTTCATTGTGAAAAATATATTTATTATATTTTTTTGATTTTTCAGAAAAATCTCTTTCTTTTTTAAAATAAATATTAATTGTGAAATAATGTATTTTTTTCTGAAGTATATCTAAAGTATATAAAGTTAATACATTTTCTCCCGGAATCAATTTAATTACTATATGAAATACTTCACTTTTTAATGGTTCAGAATATTCCTGATCATTTATTTTTATTTTTATTTCTTTAATTTTTTTATCGTATTTTTCACCGATAATTGTCAAAAGTTCTCTAGTAACGAGTATTTGTTCACCTTTTGGTTCAAATACTTTAATTATAAAATCTTCTCCATATATATTTAAACTTAAAATAATAAAAGAAAATACCACAAAGCTAAATAACTTTTTTGCCATATATTAGTTTAAACTCCAGATTTTTTTATAACTTCCCTTGTCACCTCTTTAATTTTTCATTCAATTTTTTATAAAGCTATAGAGACGCAAAATTTTGCGTCTCTACTAATTTTTCAAAAAATATTGTTTATTATTCCCATGTACATCATGGCATGATATACATAATTTTTGAGCATCTTCTGGTTTTAATTTTGCAATATGTTCAGTATTTATTCTATCTACCTCATGACAAAACCAACATAATTTATTACCTTCATATCTTACAGTATATTCATATTGTGATCCATGAGGGTTATGACATGAAAGACAAGCTCCTCCTGCAACAGGCCCATGCACAAATTTAACATCAAGCCTTTCATCATGGCAATTAAAACATAACCCACGGTCTGCTTTTTTTAACATATACTTATCAATACTTAGCTTCAAATCATGACACTCAGTGCATTCTCCATCTTCAATAAGCATTGTATGAAAAAAATATGGAGTATATTCCTTCGGATTATCTTCCGATTTCATATCTTTTGTATAAAATATCTTTATTTTTTGAGAATCAATGCTTTTTCCTTTACTTAATGCTTCAATTTTAACAATATTTTCTCCTGATTTTAAATCAATTTTACTATAAAATGTATTTTTTTCAACTTTGAGCTTAAGTTTATCCTTTGAATTTACTTCTAAATCTACTGAATCACAACCAATTACTTCACCAATTATAAGTATTTGATTATATTTAACCAGAGATTGCTTCCCAGGACTCATCAATTTTATTTTAGAATCTGCCTTTTCTGTTTCTGCTTTTACTATTAAGATATTTAAATTAAAAGTATAAATAAAAAAAAATAACAGGAAAATTTTTTTTATTAAAAAAATAAATTTTTTAAATTTCAATTTTATAAATTACCCCCCTGAATTATGTTAACACTAAATAATGTATAGAATGATAGAGCGACAGTTCGTTTTTTTCTGTTTATCTAAGGCACTGTCGCTCTATTATATTTACTGCAGATATTACTGTTTTAATAATTTTTTTATTATTGTCTGATATACTGTTATACCTTCTTTAAATGAATTTATTGCTTTATCTTCTTCACCTTTTTCAAGAAGTATCATACCTATTTCATAATGTACTCTTGGCAAATTTGGATGAATTTCTTTAGCTTTACTGAATTCGCTAAACATATCACCTTCACTTGTATTTCCTTTAAAGAAACCTAATGCTTTATTGAAATATTCCATTGCTTCATCTTTTTTCTTCTCTTTTAAAGCTACCATTCCAAGTCCATAATAAGCATCCCCTGAAGCTATTTTACGCATTCTAAAACGCTCTTCTCCACTTCGTCCAGTATATTTAATTCCTGTTGTATCACCTTTAATAGCTAATTCATATTCTTTTTTTGCGTCATCTATCATTCCACTTTGCAATGAAAAATCTCCATATAGTATATGATTAAGCGGATTGCCCGGTTCTAATTCCAAAATTGTAATATATTCTACCATAGCATTTTCTTTATCTTTTTTATCTTCATAAATTCGTACTATTATTTTATGCGGGTCTACGTATTGAGGGTCTTCTTTTATTGCTAATTTTAATTCTTCAAAAGCTTTATCTACCTTGTCCTTATCCATGAATTGAATAGCATTTTTATAATAAGTTGCCGCCTTACCTTTCGGTTCATATTTTTGAGGTTTAGATGCATCGACTTTGGTTAATCCTAATGCAATATTAATATTATCTTCGAGTATTTTTTCACCGCCAAAAGTTGGAAAGCTTGACAAGTCAAAAGTAACTATGCCAGATGTATTAATAAAAGCAGTACTTGGAAAAGGAACTATACCATAGGCATTATATATTTTTAGTCCTTCATCAATAACCACCGTAAAACTTATACCATTTTCTGTAATATATTTTTTTATTTCATTAATTTCTTCTGGTGTAAAATCAGGATTTCGAACAATATTGTTTTGCTTGTCATATATTGATTTGACTGGAGCTGTTATAGCTATTATTTCCAATCCATTACTTTTAAATTTATCATGCATTTTTTTTAAGGCATCTATTTCCTGAATCCATTTAGAACCAGCATCATAAGCTTTACCAGCAGCTTCCTCTCCTTCTTTAACCTGACGAGTTAAATCCAATTTCCAGAAAAATAACACAGCAGCATTCTTACCCAGAATTGAATCTAGAGAAAACGGAGCCCCATCAATTTTATTTGCAGTAAAAGTTAAGGCTTTATCACCTTTTTTTACATTATTAAAAGCTCCTACTGGAAGACTGCTTAAAACAAGCAAAAAGCTAATAAATATACTCAATACTATCATTTTTTTTTGCTTTTTTCTTCCCATTTTTTACTCCTATGATATTTATAAATAATTTATTATAAGATAAAAAACCCTGCGGTCTATACCACAGGGTTCTTCATTACCATTCTTTTCTATCTACAGGATTTTCTCGATCATATTGACGCGGTTTATGGCATCCAACTACACATTTTCCTCCAGTTGGATTTTTTGTAAACTGAATACTGTAACTCCAGAATTCACTAAAAGGAATCTCTCTGCGAATATGTTTTTCTTGATCTGAAGCATGCATTTCATGACATGCTCTGCATGATCTACCTTTTTTCCTATTAACATGAGCAAAGTGGAGATTCTGACTTCCATTTCGGAAATCTGTCAAAGTTGTTGTAAATTCATCCAGAGTAATTGTTTTTTGATGACAGTTAAAGCACAAATCATATTTTTGCACTTCAAAAGGAGTATAAAATTCTTTTGGAAATTCTTTAATTAAAATTTTTGTGAAATCTGATCCGTGAGGATTATGACAGGCAACACAGTCTCCCTGTATAACTGGACCATGTGGATATTTTTCCATTGTGCGTGCTTTCATAGATGGATGACAATTCACACTGAAACATAATTCTGAACCTGCTTTAAATAAATGATATTTAACGTCTGTACCATGTGCATCATGACATTCTGTGCATTTACCTTGTGCTATTGGTGCATGAGGGACTTTTACACTCTTACCTTTTTTCCCTTCTCCAACGTGACATAGCTCATTACATAATTCAAATCCATTTGGCTTTAAAAGTTGAGCTTTTTGATCTGATGAATGAGCAGTGTGACATTTAGTGCATTCACCTTTAGCTACAGGCGGATGCACATATTCTTTTTTGAAAGCTTCTCTTTTTTCCTGATGACACATAAAACACAAATCCGCTCCAGCTTCTTCTAATTGATAGCGGTTTGGAGATCCATGAGGATTGTGACATACGTTACAATCATTAGCTGCTACAGGTCCATGAACATATTTACCTTCTGCTTTATTTCCTTGATGGCACATATAGCACAAATCAGCTCCCCATCTTCTTAAACTAAATTTGAATTTAGAACCATGAGGGTCATGACAGGCAATACAGTCACCACCACCAACAGGTCCATGAATATAATTCTGGGCAAATTGAGCTTCTTTATCAGTGTGACATCTGTAGCATAATGGACTACCTGTAGTAACTAATTCAAATTTATTAACTGAACCATGAGGTGTATGGCAGGCATTACATGCATCTGTCGCGACCGGACCATGCACAAAGTCGTATGCTTTTGAACTTCTGTCTTTATGACATTGATCACTAACACAAGTAAGTTCGCCTCTTCTTAATTTATTGAATGTTCGTTCTGCGAAATCATGACATTGCACACAATCTGATTCTTTCTCCACAGTATCATGTGTATAAAAAACTGAAAACATTTTATTTATATCTGGTGGAATTTTCGTACCAGCATCCTTATAAAATACATCCAGGGTTGAAATACCAACATCTTTCTCTTCACCTTTTATAGTAATCTTATTTAATCCTGCATCCAGGGATAAATTCACATAAAATATCCCATCCTTTACTTTAGCTAATTTTCTTGGTTCATTATTGATTAATATACTTATACCATTAAGTTTTTCATCACTTACTGTACCAATAATACTTATTGCCTTTCTCATTACCACAATATTACTCTTAGGAATTAATAATTTTATTGCGGAAATCTCCACAGCGCATTCTACTTGCCTCGCTTTACTAAAAAGAGCCAGAAACATCACAAATAAGAAACTTAAAAAAACAAATTTCTTTAAAATGTTTTCCTTATACATCTCATGCTTCTCCTTTCTTAATTATGAATAATTTTTTTTTTCATTTTTTAAAATATTATAATATGCGAGTTTAATGATATTAGCCGCTCCTCTATAATTAAATGAATAATGATTGGTTTAAATAGTATAAAATAGCAATATGAGTCTGTCAAGTAAAAAAAAAAAATATTTTAATCTAAATATATTTTTTTCTTGACATTGATATTAAAATAATGTTAGGCTACTAGATATTTTAATATATTTTATTTTTAATTTGCATGATTTTAATAATTGAATTTATGGGAGGAAATTATTAAAATAGTCCATATCTATCATAACAATAATCAAACAATAACCAATCATTAACCTAAAGATATAAAATATAAAATAAAATTTTTTTTATGAGGAGGTGAAATAATGAGGAAAAAAGGTTTATATCTTGCTTTTTTATTAGTCATGATTCTTTTTATTTTTTCTTCTTGTAGTTGCGAGCAAGTTTTAAAAGGGAATCTAAGTGGTTTAGGATGGGGAGAAGCATGGGTACGCGGACAGGTAGTTCGTGAAACAAAACTTGAAGGCGGTGGTTATTATTGGTCTGGATTAGGTGAGGTTTTAATATCAACTGATGTGGGCAATGACTATACTTTTACAGTAACAACTCAACAAACTCAATTAGAGGTACCTCCGCGAAGCCAAGTTCCAGGTGAAAGTAGTAGGCTTTTGCAGGTTGGAGAATTTGAATTAAAAGTACCATTCAGAATTGGAGAAACAGCTAAATCAAAAAAAATTACCGTATATGCAGAAAGAGAAACTTTTACTGGTATTGCTTCATATGCAAATGTTTTAATTGTTGATGGACAGGCAACTAAACCAGTACTTATAAAAGTAACAACTGTAAAATAAATTAATCAATTTGAAATTATATAAGAGAAAGGAGTGAATAATAAATGTTTATAAGTAAACGTTTTCTCTTAATGCTTTTTTTATTAATGATACTGATAAATATTTCAGGATGCGGGACTTCTGATCGTCCAGCACCATTACAACCGCAATTATATGGGGATCCAAAAGGTGTAAATTTTATAAACGATAGACCTCCATTAGAAAAACCAGATCCTCCAAGTAATTTAGTCGCTTCTTACGAAACTGATCCGGTCACCTTTGATACCCTCGGGATTAAATTGACATGGTTAAGGGTTAATGATCCTTACGATCTAACAGGATATGTCAAATCATACAAAGTATTTCGCAATGACAAACCAACAACTCAATTAGGATTTGATATATCTGATCCTGCAGATAAATCAACTGCTGCATCAATGGAATATAAAGATCTTTCAAGTTTTACTAAAGGTGGAATTTATTATTATTGGGTAATAGCGGTAAGTAACAACGGTGAAGTCAGCGATCCTTCTAATGTGTCAGAATCGAAGCAGATTAATAGTAATATAAATCAATAAATGAAGAACCCTGTGGCTCTGCCACAGGGTTCTTCTGTCTCTGATAGGAATATCTTAAGGCTGCTCTTAACCAACATCATGAAGATTATCAGGATTGATCTCTATTATAGGGGAAGGTAATTTGCGGCGTTTATAATAATCATTTATTGCTGCGCGCAGAGCTTCTTCAGCTAACACTGCACAATGCATTTTGTTTTTGGATTGTCCACCGAAAGCTTTAGTTATTGTTTCATTTGAAATTCTAAGTGCTTTTTCTATATTATTACCTTTTATCATTTCTGTAAGCATAGAACCGGAAGCTATAGTTGCACCGCATCCAAATATTTTAAATTTTGCATCTATAATTATTTCATTTTTTACTTTAATATATAATACCATTATATCGCCGCATATAGGATTATTTATTTTTCCAATTCCATCTGCATCTGCAATTTCACCTATATTGACCGGATTTTTAAAATAATCTGAAATATTTGTATGTGCTTTTTCATTCATTTATATTTTTAAAAGATTGAATAGGAGTTATAACAACTGTACGATATTCTCCCTGTCCTTTACTAAAAGTTCTAATATCTGTATTTTTATCTAAAGTCATGTGTACAACTTTACGATCCTCAGGGGATAAATTCTCAAGTATTATTTCTGAATTACTTTCTAATGCTTTCTCTGCATATCGTAAAGCCATATTTTTAAGCATATCTTCACGTTTTTTACGATATTTTCCAACATCTAAAATTATTCTCTTTTTTTCAAGTTGTTCTCTGTTATAAATAAGATTCATTAAGTGCTGGACAGAATTTATTGTTCTACCCCATTTACCAATTATTAAACCTTCATCCTTACTGTTAAAATCAACAAATATTTTTTCCTGGCTTTCTCTTACGCTTTTAATGCTATGATCTACATTCATTTGATTTAAAAATTTATTTAACAGCATTTCAATTTTTTGCTTTCGCTCTTCTTCATTTATAGATTCTTTAATGCTGGCTCTAATCCTTACTTTCTTTTTTAAATTAAAAAAACCTTTATTTTCTCCATTTTCAAGAATTTCAATATTAACCCGCTCACGTGAAACTGATAAACTATCAAGTGCTTTCTGAACTGCTTCTTCAAACGTTTTACCCTCTTCTTCAATAAAATTCATAAGGAAATCCCTCCTTATTTTAATAAAAATTAATATTATAATATTAACATATAAAATTTAATTTTGCAAAGTTAATTTTTTATTTATAAAATATTGATGAATAATACTAAGTACATTATTTAAAAACCAATATAATACAAGCCCTGATGGCATATTATAAAACATAACTCCAAAAATTATCGGCATTCCATATAATAATAATTTTTGCTGAAGTTTTTCCTCATTGGATGCATTTGTATTTTTGTTTGTAGTCATTCTCTGTTGTACAACCATAGAAACTAACATTAAAATTGGTAAAATATTTAATCCTATTGTTCCAAAATGTATAATAGTATCTGGTTTTGAAAGATCTTTAATCCACAGCATAAAAGGAGCATGCCTTAATTCAATTGCATTATTTAACGCGTTAAATAATGCCCAAAAAATAGGTATTTGCGCAAGAATAGGGAGACAGCCGCCAAAAGGATTTATCTTTCTATCTTTATACAGCTTCATTACTTCTGCATTAAAACGTTGGGTATCATTTTTATATTTTTGTTTTAAAGCATCTATTTCTGGTTGTATACTATGCAATTTTTTCATGGAAACAAAACTTTTTTCTGTTAAAGGCATAAAAAGAACTTTAAGTATTACTGTAATAATAATTATTGCTACACCATAATTATTTACTAATTTGTTTAAATATTTTAAAATAACCAATAACCCTTTACTCATACCTCCAAAAAATCCAAAATCTATGTTTTCTTCTAAGCCCTTTTCAAAGGATGTAAGTATTTCATAATTTTTAGGGCCCATATAAATATCAAATTTTTCTTCTGAGCTTTTACCCGGATTTAAACTTTTTTCACTTGCACCGATTCCAATATTATAAAAGGTATTCGCTCCCTCTCCATTTTTGTTTAATAATAATGTTTTGTTTGCTATTCCAGGTATCATTGTTATCACAAAATATTTATTCGCAGTTGATATCCAATAATGATTTGATTGATTTTCTATAGGAAATATTTCACTCTTCTCAACATCAGAGTTCTTTATATGTTTTACTTTGCCAGCAATACAAGTTATTATGGAATTTTCTTTCTTGCCTGTTTCTGTATCAATTAACATAGGTTCCCACACCGATTTATATGCTGGTACAATGAATGTGTTGTTATCCACATTTGAAATATTTATATTGGCTGAAACTAAATAACTGTTATTTTTTAATATGAATTTTTTGTTAAATTTTATTATAGGGGAAATTTTAGTTGTATAAGTAAAAATCAGCCCTGTCCCATCAGAATATTTTTCTGTTTCAATATCCCAGATACCTAAATTTAATTCCATATTCAAGCGGGCATCCTCAAAAAATATTCCAAGAGGAGAAAATATATCTGAATTATTTAAATCAATTAAATTTATATCTTTATTTTCCTGATCTTTATAATCTTTTAAAATAATCTTTTTTACAACTCCACCGCGATTTGAAAAAACTAATTTTAGCACTTGATTTTCAAGTTCAACGTCATTAGCGCTAATTATTTTTTTTTCTCCTGATATTTCTTCCAATGTTGAAGTTTGCGAAATAGAATTTTCATCTACAAACCTTTCCTTTAATATTTCATTAGGGTTATTTATATTTTCTTCTGCTTTTTTATCAATATTTACAGGTTTATTCGGAGATTGAAAAACCAGGCTCCATATAAGCATAATACCTACAGATACTACAACAGCTAAAAATAGTCTCTTTTCCATATATTTTTCTCCAAAAATTTTATTTAGAACCGTTTTATCTGGACGTGCCAAGAATACCATGGTGCAAGGTTCTTCATTCTAAAGGATCATATCCTCCAGAATTAAATGGATTGCATTTTAAAATCCTAAAGCTCCCCAATCTTAAACCTTTAAAAATACCATATTTTTCTACTGCATCAATCATATATTGAGAGCATGAAGGGTAGAATCTACAGGTAGCCGGTAAAAAAGGAGAGAGAAAATTTTGATAAAATTTAATTATTTTAATTAATAATCGTTTCATCTGTGAAAATTTCCCAAAATCGAAAAACCGAACCACAGAGCACACTGAGATATATTTTAATTTTAAAAACTCTGTGTCCTCAAATTAATTTTTGTTTGAAAAAGCTTTGTATTTCATGATCTTTTTATTTTTTCTTGAGAACACAGAGTAATAAAATAAAAATATAATAAAAAATCCTCTGTGTTCTCTGTGGTTAACTTTTTTCTTTGGGAATTTCTGTGATTTACATAATCCCTATTTTTTTTAAAATAAAAAGAAAATCTTTCTCTATATCAACATATTTTTTATCTTTAATTGATTTTCTTGGTATTACAACTATATAAGATTGCTTTTTAAAATTATTTTTATTTTTTCGAAATATTTCTCTTAATACTCTTTTAATATAATTTCTTTCATTTGATTTACCAATCTTTTTACTTATAGAAATTCCTATTTTAGAAGAGTCAGATTTATCAACTAATTGGTAATTAATAACAATAACATTACCAACAAATTTTTTCCCTTTTTGGTAAATATTTCTAAATTCACAGCTCTTAATAATTCTATTTTTTTTAGGAAAACTTAAATCATTCATTGAATCGGGATTTAGACTGTTAATCGTTTTCGTCCTTTTTTACGTCTTCTTTTCAAAACATCCCTACCATTTTTGGTAGCCATTCTTTTACGGAAACCGTGCGTGGTTTTTCTGCTTTTTTTACCAGGCTGAAACGTTCTTTTCAAGATAATACTCCTTTCATAAACATATTAAATTATGTAAATTCTGGTAATTATATGAGAAGATTTAAAATAAGTCAAGATTTTAATGAATAACGAATTGCGTCATAAAAAATGTTACCCAAGATATTTTAAAAAAATATCGTT
>CAYWFU010000039.1:0-24897 GCA_964457585.1 uncultured bacterium
AAATTTTAAATTTTATTTAGTAATTAATATAAATTGATTTGACCCAGTCTGAGAGATCGAAGGGCAAAAATTTAACAGGGAAGCGGTTCGTTCGTCAGTTGCTGTGAGACTTGGTTTACCTGGTGGCATTGGTATGCAAGACAGGAACATAGATGGTCTTGTTGATGTTTTGCTAGATGCAGTACGTTTTCACGAAAAACCATTAACTTTAAAAAGGCTTAATGGCTGGCAATCGGCATTATTTCCATTAGGTTATTCAGGTTTAAAAAAGATAAGAACAGGAAAATTTCGTGGTAATGAAACAATGCAGATAATATCAGGTCCAATAGGTAAAGAAAAAGTACATTTTGAAGCATTACCCAGTGAAAGACTTAATAATGAAATGCATTCTTTTCTGAGATGGTGGAACTCATCGTATGGACAGATGGATGGTATATTGCGCGCCGCATCTGCCCATTTGCGTTTTTTAACAATTCATCCTTATGAAGATGGTAATGGCCGTTTAGCAAGAGCATTAATAGATATGGCATTGGCACAGGATGAAAAAATAAACATCAGATTTTACAGCGTTTCTTCTCAGATTATGCGTATGAGAAATGAATATTACAAAATTCTTGAAGATGTGCAGCGAGGTCGGGTTGAAGTTACGCAATGGTTTTTATGGTTTATTAAATGTGTTACAGCATCTATCGAGCTTTCTCAAAATATCATGTCTAATGTATTTGTACGAGTTGATTTTTGGAATAAATATGCGCAAATCGAATTTAACGAGCGTCAAAGAAAAGTTTTAAACCGTATTTTGGAAGCAGGTCAGGGGAATTTTACAGGTGGTCTTACAACTCGTAAATATGTGAGCATAACAAAAACTAGCCGCGCAACAGCTTTTCGTGAAATAACAGACATGTTAAACAAAAAAATTTTGCGTCAATTACCAGGCAAGGGACGCAATGTCCATTATGATTTAGTCTGGCCGGAAATGAACAAAAATAAGCAGTGAAAAAATAATTAACTAAGGATGGACAGGATAATTTAAGTCAGAACATAGAATTCATGGGACAGAACTTTAGAATATTGTTTTTTATTCTCTATTCTGGAATTATCCAAAAATGCGTCATTCCGTACTTGATGCGGAATCCAGATTATTGAGCAATGATTAAATACTGGATTCCAGTCTTAGCGGGGAAAAAGTAGTTTTTACATTTTGGGACAAATGTTATTACCTTTTGTATAACGTAAACAATGATTTTGTATAAGGAAAAGGCATATAAAAGATAACATTTTGGTGTTAATATTTGACACGAAATTAATTTTATGTTACCTTTTATATGGAATTAATTGAAATTTTGTATAAGGAATAATAATATAAAAGGTAACATAATGAAAAAATACTATTCAAAAGGTATGTCCAAACATGAATCAGAATTTTTAAAATATATTGATGAGGAACATCCTTTATTTACAACAAAAGAGATAAAAGGAATAAAAAAATTCAAGCATTGGCCAAATTTATTGATTAATTTAAAGCGAAAGAGATGGATAACGCAACTGGAGAAAGGTAAATATATTTCTAATAGAATAGAAGCAAATGCTTCTTTAATTGGAACAATATTAATTCAGCCCTCTGCAATAGCATATTTTTCCGCTTTAAATCACTATGGATTAACAGAACAAATTTCAAATATTGTCTATGTTCAAACTTTAAAACAAAAAAAAAATAAAGAAATATTTAATACTCAATACAAATTTGTTACTGTATCTCCTTCTAAATTTTTTGGTCTACGAAAAGAATGGATTGGACATTATTTTTATTTTATTACTGATTTAGAAAAAACCATTATTGACTGTTTTGATTTACCTGAATATGCAGGGGGATTTTTAGAAGTTGTAAAATGTTTTTTTGCTGCTCATGAAAAGCTTGATATAGAAAAATTATATTTATACGCATTAAAATCAGGAAACAATACGGTTATAAAGCGTATTGCATATTTATCAGAAGTGCTAAAACTGGAAAAGTTTGAAGGTTTTCGTTCTAAAGCAAAAAAAAATTTATCACAAAAATATACCTTATTTAATCCCATGTCGCCTAAAATTGGAAAATATATGAGAAAATGGAGATTATTAATAAATATTAATGAAGATGAAATAATTAATATAACAAGGACTATTGTTTAATGATTACTTTGAAAGAATTAAAAGAAAAGTCATTTAAATTAAGTATTCCGGAAGAGACTGCTGATAAAGACTGGGTCCTTGGCCATTTGCTTAATGGAATTTACAAATCAGATTTTTTCAAAACTAATTTGATTTTTAAAGGCGGCACTTGTTTAAAAAAAATCTATTTCCCTGATTTTCGTTTTTCGATGGATCTTGATTTTTCAGCGCTTGAAAATATAAAAAAAGATGAAATAGAAAAAGAACTTGAGATTATCTTAGGAGAATTATATCAAAATGTTGGTATCGAGTTTGGCCCGATTAAAGAGAAAGATGCAAATTTTGAAAATCAATTAATGGGATATGAGTTCTATATTCCTTTTTGGGGCGCTCAGCATGGTATAAGAAAAAAAGTTCCTGTTGAAAGATGGACAACATTTGTAAAAATTGATATTTCATTAAAAGAAGCAGTTTTATTATCTCCTATTTTGAAAAATATTTATCACTCATATTCTGATCAAAATGTAATTGGTGCAAATGTTTTAGCTTATTGCATTGAAGAAATTTTTTCAGAAAAGCTTAGGACTATTTTGCAACGTTTTTGTTGGACTAAGGATTATTATGATTTATGGTATATTTTAAAATTTAAAAATCAGGAAATTAAATGGAATGATATACCAGTAATTTTTAAAAAAAAGTGTAAAGCTAAAAATATTAAATTTAATAATTTTAATAAATCTTTTAATGAAATATCCATATATAAGTTACAAGAATCATGGGAGCCGTCAATTAAAAAACAATTACCAATTAAGGAATTACCCGATGTTAATTTAGTTATTGAAGAGTTAAAAATAAAACTTATGGAAATTTTTGATGAAAAACTTTTTTAATATTCTTACAGGCAATAATTTATACGATTATCAAGCAAAAGTTGCTTCTGATTGTCTTGATAAAAAAAATATTTTTCTCTGCGCGCCAACTGGCGCAGGTAAAACATGGGCAGCCTTAATCCCTTATCTCTGGGCAAAAAAAAACAAAATCGAATTTACTGACAGATTAATATATGTTTTACCCCTCAGAACATTGGCAACGATTCTTTATTCTGAAACTATTTCAAAATGTAAAAAACTATTTGATGTTAAAAATTTTGTAAAGGAACGAACCTACAAAGCTGATGAACTAATTATTACAATTCAAACAGGTGAGCAAAAAGATGATCCTTTTTTTGAAGGGGACATAATATTTACAACTGTTGATCAATGTCTTTCTTCTTATATCAATTGTCCTGTATCCATTCCTAAAAAACTTGCGAATATCAATGCTGGAGCATTACCTGGCAGTTTAATTGTTTTTGATGAATTTCACCTACTAGAACCGGATAAAGCAATGACAACAGCTATAGAAATGATACAAAGACTCAAACCTTTTTCGCAATTTATAATTATGACTGCAACACTAACAACAAAAAGCATGAATTCTCTGAAAGAAATAATTGATGGGGAAGTAATCCGATTAAATCGGGATGAAGTTTTGTGCCTGCCCTCTCACAAAGAAAAAAAACGCACGTATTGTTGGATAAATAGACCACTAAATATAGATGATATTCTAAAATATCATAATAATAAACGATCTATAGTTATTCTTAATACTGTGACAAGAGCACAGAGTATTTATAAGGAATTAATAAATCGTCTTAAAGATACTAAAACCACATTTTTTTTGTTACATAGCAGGTTCTATTCAGAAGATCGAAAAGCAACAGAAGAAAAACTCAAAGAATGGTTTGGAAAAGAAGCAAGTAAAACTAATGTGATTCTTGTTACAACTCAAGTTGTTGAGGCTGGAATTGATATTTCTGCTGATAATCTTCACACAGAGCTCGCCCCTTTAAATAGTATTATTCAGAGAGCTGGTCGTTCAGCAAGGTATGAAAAAGATAGAGGTATTGGAAATGTCTGGATTTATGAATTAGAAAAAACTGAAAAAGGACAGCTAAAATTAGGACCTTATCGTAGCAAAGATCAAATGGATTTAGTAGTAAATACCCGAACTATTTTTGAACAATTATCGGAAAAAGGTAAAGTGCTTGATTTTATGGAAGAGCTCGAACGGCTTGATAAAGTGCATTCAGAATATGAGGCAAAATATTTAAAAGCATATAAACAAAATTTATCTGACCTCAAAAATAAAATACATGAAGCCATGGATGGCATCCATAAGACAGCTATTAGAGATTTAATAAGAGATACAGCCTCGGTGAATGTAATTATTTATAATAACCCTGATTCTTTAAAATTTGATAAAGATAAATGGCCAAGAATGATTTCTGTGCCGCGTTCAAGCCTTTACACCCTTACTCCATTTTTTGAAGAATGCCGTGATTTTGGTGAAACAGTTGCATGGTATCCTACTGAAGAAAATAACTTTATCGATGATAATAATTTTTCTTTTAGATGGGAACGTGTTTCATCTAAGGATCAAATCAAGGATATAGAATGGCTTATTGTCATTAATCCAAAATTTGCATTCTATTCACCAAAGATCGGGCTGCAAATTGGATTAAGTGGACATTATGATGAGCCTCAATATTTTGATAGGCCGATTACCCCATTTAATAAAATTTGTTATGAAACTTATTCTGAACATGTGCATAAAGTAATATATGAATATAAACAAATGAGGAGTCAACATCAAAATACGATTAAACACTTGAGTTGTTATTATAATATGTCACCAGATCAATTACAGACATTGGCGGAATTTGCATGCGCATTTCATGATGTGGGAAAACTTTCTGTTAAATGGCAAAAAGTCGTAAAAGAGTGGCAGCAAATTAAGAATCCTCAAAAGTTAACAGATGAGCCTATTGCACATTCAGATTATGATCCAAAAACAGATTTTGAAGAAAAGAAAAAATTTTCAAAACAGCCTCCGCACGCTTCAGAAGGAGCGTATGCTATTAGCGCATTTTTAAGTGATTGTTTTAAAGAATATGCAATTCCTGTTTATACGGCTATTGCCAGGCATCATGGGGCTTTTACCGAATCATTAGGGGATTTTAAATTAATTAATGAAGCAGAAAAATGGGTAAATCAAACTCTCTTAAATTGTAAAAAAATTAATTTAGTCGATAATCCGAATATCATTGAAAAAGAAAATGATTTTAAAGATAACCTTTTATGTTTTAGTAAAAATGACGAAAAATTTTGGCCTCTTTATTCATATATTGTGAGAATGCTTAGGTTGGCAGACCAGAAAAGTCAGAAAGGAGGGATTGAATGAATGAAATAGAAGTTCCTAAAGGAACAGGTACTTATGCGGATTCATTAAGGGCGATAGGAACAGCCAATATTTTAGAAGAGGTGAGTGGGATACAAACTACAATTAAGGATATAGGCACAAGTTTTAAAATAGAATGTGAAACAGATGTTGCGCCTGAAACATGGAATCCACCGTTAGCGGGATTTTATTATATATGGCGAAAAAGTAAAGAAAAAGAAAAGCCAGCAGGAAAATTGGTTTTGAATTATGAAGAAGAAAAAAGTCGTGCTGAACAAAAGAAAAAGAGTGGCAAGAAGAAAGATAATATAATAAGTAAAGCTCTTGAAGAGCAAGGAATATCAACGATTGAAGGTGTTGATAAAGAATATCGTCCTGCTGCGATTCTTGAGTCTATGCGAAAAGGATGGAGTTCAGACAAAGAGATATATAAATGGGTAATGCAAAATCCGAGAGAAGCGCTTGAATGGGTGAAAAAAGAATTATTAAATGTAGAAAATATAGTCTCACCTATTGATGTGAGCAATAGTCAATTTTATAATCCGGCTTCAGGAAAAGGTGTTCATTCAGCTAAAACAAATTATAAATCTCCTGGGGCAATAAGTGATGAAGTAATTGAACCTTTTGCAGAATGGATGAAATATCGCGGGGCGCATATCGCAATGCTTCCCTATCGCAATGGAGATGATTTTAAACTTTTTGTAATTGAACCTGCTGAGATAGGGGCAAAAGCATTATATCTGCTCAGGGAAGAACTTTTAAAATTAAATCTATGGGGAGGAATTCGACTTGATATTGAAGCATCCTTAAATTTATCTAAGGAATTAATTATGCATTCTGACGTTATTCAGGAATCTAGTAGTAAAATTAATCTTCGTGGTAAAAAGCCTCAAGAAATTGTACGAGGGTTACGTCAGGCATTTTTTAAAAGCATGGGAACTGCTGCTGCTCTTATGAATGATGCTTTTTTGCCCTTACCGAACTGGTTTTGTATTGACAATAGAGAAGATGCAAACGCATTTTTAGAAATTATTAATGAACATATTGGATATTATGAAAATGGGAAAAAGAACTTCGGATGTTTGGAAACATTATATGAAAAACGTAAAAATGGTAAAGTAATTGTTCCTGAAAATGTATATGTTCTTAATGAATACAGAAAATGGCTTACTACCGGACAGCTTTTTGATCTGCTTGAGTTCTTTGTACGATTTGCAGTTCATGTTATGGGAAAAAGAGGTAAAAAAGAATGGGTAAAAGAATTTTCAACTATAAATTTAAAAGAACTTTTAGAAAGGAGGTACGATATGAAGGAGATTATTGAAAATAAAGGATTTTTAAGCATTGCGAGAGCAATGAGAAATGCAACGATAACAGCTTTATGGTTACAACAACAAAATAAAAAAATTTGGGATGTCCGATATGGTCTAGCTCAGAAGTGGAAACAAAAAATAAAAGGAGGAGCAAAAGAATTTATACCAGCTTTATCAGAATTCGTGCAAGATTATAATTGGGAAGTAGCTAATCTTAAAAAAAATAATCCAAGCGAGAACTATCATACTGTTTCTAAAGAAGATATAGATCAAGTTATAAATTTTATTCAAAATGATGGGAAAGATCAAACCGAATTAATCGGAATGCTTTTACTTGCATATGGATATGCAATAGATAAGGAGAATAAATAAAATGAAAATACATTCTTTAAGTATTTCAGGGCTTATTACAATGAATATGCATGCTCTAAATAATGAAGGTGCAGAAGGAAATACAACAATGACCCGTATGGTTGAAATTATTGATTCTGAAGGCAAAAATCATACAGTAAATGCTATATCAGGAGATATGTTCAAGCATATTCAGGCAGAACATCTTTTTATGGATGCTAAATCAAGTAATTTGCCTTTATGTGAAGGTTGCAAAAATTTTGATGCAAATAGAATCAGTATTGATGAAACTTTTACAAAAAATTCGGCATTTACTGGAGAAACAAAAGATAGCGAATTGTTATCAGAAGTCATAAAAAAATGCATTATTGATGACACAGAGGGAATTATGCTTACCAATGAGATAGGCGGTAAAAAACGTTCCATCTCTCGTAAGTCTTCCATTGAATTTGGCTGGATAATAGGTCTTCCGGAAAAGACAAGAACTGAATCATATTTCCATGTTAAATTAGTTCCTGAAGGTAGAGGAAAAGGTTCAGGAGCAGGAGAAAATACAGGACAAAATATTTTCCATCAACCATCCTCTTCCGGCCAATATGCAATAGTTTTAAATGTTGATTTATATAAAGTTAGCCGTAATGATATTACTCTTGAATATGTTAAAGATGTAGGAAGAGATGTTAGAATTAAAGCTCTTCTAAAAAGTGTTTTAAATACATTTATTAAACCAACTGGAGCTAAACGTAATACCCAACATCCGCATATACTTGATTTTACCGGTGTTGTGGCTACATCATTAAGTACATTACCTGCTCCGGTAATTAGCAGTCTTAATTTAAAATATCAAGATGAAATTACAAAAATTGCAAAAAATCTCAATAAAATAGATTCTAATAATCCTATTGTTATAAACAAGTTTGATAGTATATCTTCGTTTACAGAAATTATGGCGGATATTATTAATAAAGTTCAACCTTATGGAGAATAGCTATGAGAGATAATAATTTAGAAAATCATGAAAGAGGAAAATGGCTTATTTTAAAATATTTACCTGTAAGTCTTTTTTCTCTTAGAATGACACATGCAACAAGTAAGGGAGGGAAGACACTTCTTATTCCAACTCCTTATGCATTTAAAATGACTTTAATTGACGCATGTTTTAGAGTTTTTAATTGTACTGAAGCTGAAACAAAAGCGCGACAAGTATTCGATATAATTAAAAATTGTGAAATCCGGTTTAGTCCTCCTGCTGATTGTATTGTTCAAAATACATTTATTAAAATCAAACAAGAAGATAGAGATGCACCTAAAGGTCTATTCAATTCCACAATAGCATATCGTGAATTTTGTTTTTATACTAGAGGAGAACTTAAGGTTGCAATAAGGGCGAATTTCCCGGAAAATGATATAAATCTATTAAAAAAGCTAGGAATTCATATTAATTGTATAGGCAAGCGTGGTTCATTCTGGCAATATATTGATAATGAAATTTTTGTTGGTGATTTATCGGAAGAATATACATGCACTTCAGAAGAGCAAGCAGGAATTGGAGATTTTAAATGGAGTCAATATTTAGACGATTTTGGAGAAGCCTTATGCAAAGCTAAAGATGGATTTGACTGCATAAGTACTTATGGGAAAGGTGATGTGAAATTAGGAGAACAGCGTATATTGGTAAAAACAGTTTTACCATATCGTTTTAAACAGAGTAGTAAACATTTTAGTCAGTATGAAAAATAATGATATTGCAGGATATGTAACAACATTAAAATATACATCTGATTGCGGACTTGATTTGGAAAAACAAATTGATAATATTTTTTAATAAAAATAAATGCAAAGATAGTTTGATTCAGACTATACTTGTGTATTAAATTTATATCAAATATATCTTTTCAAACAAAATAAATTTGTTTAATAGTTGGAGAAACGCATATGATAAAATTCGGCATCAGACAATCGTTTGATAAAATTGATCAAATTAAAGACAGATACTCCAATATAAATGCTCCTGTTGAAGCGGCTTTACCATATTATTGGGATATATATGCCCCCGTAAGAAAGCACTTAGAGGAAATTGCGGATTTTACAATGTAGCCACGAATGAATGCAAATTTGTACTAATTATATATAGAATACAGAATATTTTTTATCTGGAAGTGCCAAGAATACCCTGCAGTTTACTGCAGGGATGAATTGGCACAAATATAAATAATAAATAATTCCTATCAGAGACAGAAGATACCTCGCAGCTTGCTGCGAGGTTCTTCATCATTGATTTTTTAGAAAAAGTAGCTATAATGTATTGTAAGTAGCTATTAAAAATTTGGAGGATATTTATGGAAAAAATGACAGCAAAAGACTTGAAGAATAGAACAGGTGAAGCAATAAGAATAGTTTCTGCCGGTAAAAAAGTAGTTATAACCTTACGCGGTAAACCATTTGCAGTAATAGCACCAATACAAGACGTCATATTAGAAGAATCAAACTTACGGCCGATGGATGTTGCATGGAAAGATATAGAAAATACAATTAAAAAGAGCACTCCAAAATTCAAAACTTCCGGGGAGGCAATGAATTGGACAAGAAAAAGAGCCAGCTAATATTTATAGATACAAATGTATTTTCAATTGATATAAGATATACAAATGATATTAATTATGAACAAAATAAAAAATTTTTAGAAAAAATAATCATTAATGGCGGTACAACAAGCATTATAAATTTGCTGGAGCTATGCGGTATTCTTTCTTTTAATTTAAATCAATCCCAATTAAAAGAATTTTTTTATTATTTCCCTCAAAAATATAATTTAGATATAGTCCCGAGTTCGGAATTAAACTCAAATTTACCAGGATGTTACCTCAAAGATATTTTAGAAACCATTTATAGAAAATCAAGTTTTGGCGATGCATTAATAATAAATTCTATTAAACCATTTATGACAAAAAATTCTATTTTTATATCATGGGATGCCCTTCATTTTAAAAATACTTCTATAATTGAAGTTATGACACCAACAGAATTTTTAAAAAATCAAAATGTTTAGAAATTTAGATGGTACGTTATTTGATTGATAGCAAATGGAATGGTAATGTGATTTTAGAGTATCTCTTTGAGTTTCACGATCATTTATTATCCGATATGAAAATACTGGAGGCGATGCAGTAAGTATTTATCAGGTTATGGAAAATGGGATAATTACCGATGATTTAGAAAAAGAATTAAAATTCAGGAAAGGGAATATTCGTATTATTCCTTTATGGAAATGGCTTGTTTCGTAATTTGATTAGTAATTCAAAATAATCCCCTGTAATATATACTCAAGCTGCAAGTTTAAATTGAATAGCGTCATATTCAACAATGGGTTTATTTGTATCCCTTCCGGATATTTTGTGTTTTTCGATTTTTATAACTCCTAGTTCATTGAAAAACTTTATTATTTTATTTAAATTTGAAACATCCCTTTTAGTTAATTTTGCCAGTTCATAGACAGATTCCGGCTTAAAATTAATAATATAAGTTAGAATGTTTATATTCCGTATAAAACGCTCGAAATCATTTTTATTGTCAAAAGAAATTTCAAAATCGTTCTTTTCTTTATATTTTGATGCATTTTTTAAAGCATCTTTGAAATTGGTGAGCACTTCGGATGATGTTTTTAATGAAACAATTAATTTTTTCATAGTTTTACTCCCATATGTTCAAATATTAATTTTTTAAAATTTTCAATAAGCGTATCCACGTCACAATAAGAGTACGGAATTTCTTTATTATCAATATGGACATGTGGACCTTTTGGTTTATGGTTATCAATTAACACTTTTTTGTTTGTTTTAATATCCATACAAATTAATCTAAATTTAGAACCGTCAGAATAACTGGCTGATTTCCCGACATTCCATATCTTAAGTTCTAGAATATACCTATCATGCAATTTGGCTTTATGCCAATAAACCAATTTTGCTTTCATATTGGTATGATATAACCAATATAATGAAAAGTCAAATTAAAATTATTTCATTTTTTGGAAAAACAAATTGATAATATATTTTAAACATTTTCCTCAAGGTTGGGATGTTTTGATTCCTTAATTTGCTATTAACCATTTCCAAAGCGGAATGAATTTGATTTTTTTTGATTTATATTTTTCTTCTTTTTCTATATCCCATGTAATAATATTTAAATTATCGCATTTTAATTCATCGCTTGCTTCATTTAAAGCACTGATTTCTCTTTTTTCTATTTCATAATTTAATTCATACGAAACTTGTATTAATTCACTGTTTTTTATACCTTCTCTTAAAACAAAATCAACTTCTTTTTGATTTCTTGTTTTATAATAAAATAGTTCATTGTTAAGTTTTTTCCCTCTTCTTAATATTTCCAGAAAAACCATATTTTCCATTTTTTTGCCAATATCTTGAGAAAATTGAAATGATTTTGCGGATATCAATCCGGTATCAATTAAATAGAGTTTTTTAGGAGTTTTGATTTGTTCTTTTATTTTAAAAGAAAATCTATTCAGAGAAAAAATAACATAAGCTTCCTCTAAATATTTCATATATTTTTGCAGTGTAAGTGTGCTATTAAAATTAAGAATATTTTTAAGACGAGTATAACTAAATTCATTTGAATAATTAGAAATTAAATACATAGCTAATTTATAAATCTTTTGTGAAAATCTAACATTATATCTTTTTACAGCATCTTTGAAAATAATAGCATCGAAAAGAGTATCCAAATAAATTTTTGTTTCTAAATTTTTAACTATAATTTCCGGGAAACCACCGTTTTTAATATATTCATTCAAATGGTTTAAGATTTTTCCACTATAATCCGGAAGTTCAAAATACTGTTTATTTATATCAAAATTTTTTGCTTGTAAATATTCTTTGAAACTAAAAGGTAATAATTCTATGGAAATATATCTTCCTATTAAAACCGTGCTTAATTCTTTGCTTAGTAAATTTGCATTTGAACCTGTTAAAATTAAATTATAACCTCTTCTTTGTAATTTATTAATAAATATTTCCCATTTTGGCAAATTCTGAATTTCATCAAATAAAATAAATTTTGGATTATCGTAAATTTCATAAATTCCCTTTAAAATTTCATCATAATTTTTTATCTGCAGGAGATTTTCATCATCAAAATTTAAATAGGCAAAATTTTTGTTTTTTAATGATAATAATGAAAATACAGATTTCCCGCTTCTTCGCGGTCCGATAATTACTTTTATTAAATCTGTGTTTATAAATTTTTCAATTAATTTAAGTTTTTCCCGAGCAATATAAGTATTAGCAATAAATTTTTCTTTTTCTAATTTGTGCTGTAAAATAACATTATTTATCATATAATGAATAAAATTCCTTTTTTTTGTTCACTATAACTAATATAATATATAAGATATAATTTGTCAAATTTATTTTAATCTTTGTTATGCTATAATTTATATCGAAAATAAGAAATCGTGATTAGCCTAAAAAATTAAAAAGGAGCAAAATTTGCATTTCACCGGTACACAAATTAATTATTATTTTATATGCAAAAAGAAGCTCTGGTATTTTAGCCACTCTGTTCATATGGAACAAAATAGTGATTTGGTTCTACTCGGCAAACTTATTCATGAAAATTCTTATCAGAGAGAAAAAAAAGAAATCGAAATTGATGGTACTATAAAAATTGATTTTATTGGTAAAGATAAAGTTATTCATGAAATAAAAAAATCCGATAAAGTTGAAGATTCTCATATCTGGCAGTTGAAATATTATATCTGGTATTTAAAACAAAAGGGTGTTGAAGGGATTACCGGGAAAATAAATTATCCGAAATTAAAAAAAACAATGGATGTATTTTTAGAACCGGAAGATGATGAGAAAATTAATATAATATTAAAAGAAATAAAACTCATAACTAACGCTGAATTACCGATTAATCATGGTAAAACAAAGATATGCCGAAGTTGCAGCTATGAAGATTTATGTTTTATATAAGGCAGGAGCCAGAATACAGGAGTCAGAAGCCAGAATAAAATTCTTTTTATTATAATTTCTGACTCCTGTATTCTGAATTTAAACTATGAAACAAAACTACTACATTTTTAATAGCGGTCGCTTAAAACGGCAGGAAAATACTATTTTTTTTGAAAAGGAAGATGGTACAAGGACAGTTATTCCCATTGAAAATACTGAGGCTATATATGCTTTAGGTGAGCTGGATTTTAATACTAAACTGTTTAATTATCTGGCTCAAAATGGAATACCTGTTCATATTTTTAACTATTATGGTTTTTATTCCGGAAGTTATTATCCAAGAGAATATTTAAATTCCGGACAGCTTTTGGTCAAGCAGGTTAATCATTATACAGCTAAACAGAAGAGAACAACTCTTGCAAAAGCATTTATAGATGCAGCCAGCTTTAATATTGTGAAAAATTTGAGATATTATAATAACAGAGGAAAAAGTTTGGATGAGTTTATTAATACCATTGAAGGATTTCGTTCGCAAATTGAAAAAACAGAGGCTATTGATGAATTAATGGGAATTGAAGGAAATATCAGGAACACTTATTACAAAGCATGGCCGTCAATTATTGATCAGAAAATAGAATTTGAACGAAGAGTAAAGCAGCCGCCGGATAATATGATTAATGCTTTGATATCATATCTTAATTCATTTGTATATACTACTTGTCTTGGTGAAATATATCATACTCAATTGAATCCGCTTATTTCTTATTTGCATGAACCGGGAGAAAGAAGATTTTCGTTGAGCCTTGATTTAGCAGAAATATTTAAACCTATTTTAGGTGATAGAATAATATTCACGGTTCTTAATCGGCAGCAGATAACAGAGAAAGATTTTATGACTGAAGTAAATTCATGTTATTTAAATGAAAGCGGACGGAAAATTATTGCAAAGGAATATGATGAAAGATTAAAAACAATAATTACTCATAAAAAGCTGGAAAAGCAGGTATCTTATAGATATTTAATACGATTGGAATGTTATAAATTAGTAAAACACTTGCTTGGAGAGCAGGAGTATGAGGGATTTAAAACCTGGTGGTAAATAAAAAATAGATGTATTATAAGGGGTTTTAATTATGTACATAATTCTTGTTTACGATGTTGACAAAAAAAGATGTGGGAAAATGTTGAGGTTATGCAGGAAATATCTTCATCATATCCAGAATTCCGTATTTGAAGGTGAGATTACCGAAGGAAAATTAGAAGAATTAAAAATTAAAGCTAAAAAAATAATGAAAAATCAAAAACAACAGAATGTTAAACAAGATAATGAAATTAATAATACCGGTGAAGCCGAGAATATAAATGAGGATTCACTTATCATATTTAAATCAAGAAATGAAAAATGGTTAGATAAGGAAATAGTTGGAAAAGATAAAAAACCGGTAGATAATATACTTTAAAAAAAGGTAACTATTCAGCACATTTATTTCGCGGTGTAGGAGAGTCTGTCATTCCCGCAGTGTTTAAGCGGGAATCCAGATTTTATATTTAAACTGAAAAATGGATTCCCGATTAAACATGTCGGGAATGACAAGCCAAAGGTGCACGCCAATACAGTATTTTATGCATTATCTGCCAAATTGTGCTGAATAGTTACAAAAAAAGAAGACAGAAGTTGGAATAAAAAATTTAATTTTTGCACTATTTTGTATGTCGACCTATTATAAAAATCAATAGAAAATAATAAAAAATAAATTTGACAATAATAAATTTTGGATTTAATATTAGAAACAATTAAGAAAATTTAGTTCCGTCAACCTATAGGGTTTTTTACATGATCAGGAGTAGACGAAAAAAATGTAATTTTTTATACTGTAAAAAAGCCGTAATCCTTAGTATTTATTACATCGAAAAAACGGATTTCATTGAGCCTATAAGGAATTGAAACGGAAGATTAGGACAAGACGTATTAGTTAGGGCTCAATTTCATTGAGCCTATAAGGAATTGAAACATTCAATCAATAGCTCCAGCAGCCTTGACCGCAGCAGATTTCATTGAGCCTATAAGGAATTGAAACGAAGCAGCTTTGAAGCTAACCGATGAAGACGGAAACGAATCTCATTGAGCCTATAAGGAATTGAAACGATATAAATGATAGTGAGACAGCAATAAAAAAAGTCATTTCATTGAGCCTATAAGGAATTGAAACATGAAGTTGCAGAATACTTACAAGTGCAACGCAGAATTTCATTGAGCCTATAAGGAATTGAAACTAATAACAATAGCAATCACGCCGCGTGATTCTAATAATTTCATTGAGCCTATAAGGAATTGAAACACCTAAAAGCTGGAATGATTATATAAAAGTTCTAATTTCATTGAGCCTATAAGGAATTGAAACAGATTATTGGTTATAGTAGTCCTGTATTCAATCGATTTCATTGAGCCTATAAGGAATTGAAACAGGATGAGCAAGGAAATAAAATTATTTCTGATGTTAATTTCATTGAGCCTATAAGGAATTGAAACCAAGAATAGCGGGGTTGTTAGCTTTATTAGAAAAGATTTCATTGAGCCTATAAGGAATTGAAACGTCGAATGGAATTACAAAAATTCGAATAGATTTATAATTTCATTGAGCCTATAAGGAATTGAAACTGCTAGTATTGATACTCATATTGCTAATGCTATTGCATTTCATTGAGCCTATAAGGAATTGAAACTAGTCAGGCGCTCCTATGCTCATTTTAAAACCAAACATTTCATTGAGCCTATAAGGAATTGAAACGATAAAATTAATCCGTATAGTTTCAAGTTGAAAAATTTCATTGAGCCTATAAGGAATTGAAACTTTAGCGTTCTTATATAATCAATCCAACATTTCGGGAATTTCATTGAGCCTATAAGGAATTGAAACGAAAATAATGTTCCTTTTGTAATCGGAGATTTTGAAATTTCATTGAGCCTATAAGGAATTGAAACTCGAAGCAGGCTCTACCCATCACTGAGCCTGGCGGCATTTCATTGAGCCTATAAGGAATTGAAACAATCAAAAAGAATTAAAAGAATTAAAATTAAATCCATTTCATTGAGCCTATAAGGAATTGAAACTGTAAACGCAGACCTTACAAACGCAGACCTTCGAGATTTCATTGAGCCTATAAGGAATTGAAACAAAGAGGTTGAGATGGTGTATGGCGCTCAGCCTACATTTCATTGAGCCTATAAGGAATTGAAACAATATATCCCCAGAGTGTGCATATATCAGCACCCCTATTTCATTGAGCCTATAAGGAATTGAAACTGACTAATTCCAATTCTTTTTGCAAGTTCAACCTGCATTTCATTGAGCCTATAAGGAATTGAAACGTCGATTTATTGCCCATTCTTATTAATACAACCCATTTCATTGAGCCTATAAGGAATTGAAACTTTCTTATTTTTTCAAGTAAATCCTCTAAATCTTCGATTTCATTGAGCCTATAAGGAATTGAAACAATTTTCACATTCAAAAAAACGTTATATTGCAATAATTTCATTGAGCCTATAAGGAATTGAAACTTTGACTTGATTTCATTGAGCCTATAAGGAATTGAAACAATAATATAAATTCTTGTAGTTTAAATTTTGAATGTGATTTCATTGAGCCTATAAGGAATTGAAACAGCTGAGACAGGCTATTCCTTACCTTCTCAGGTTAATTTCATTGAGCCTATAAGGAATTGAAACGTCTTTTTTGGAATTTGCACGCTTCTGGCGCTGGATTTCATTGAGCCTATAAGGAATTGAAACCGGAATGGGACAATCGGCTCAATCAACATATCAAAATTTCATTGAGCCTATAAGGAAAGGAATTAAAACATATTTTTGTAAGTTCCAGTGCAACTGTTTTATGTTGCTTAATAGTAACTTTTAAGCTATTTTCACTTTAACCAATTTAATCGCATGTTGAATAGCTGATTCTAATTTTTCAGGTTTTGTTCCGCCTAACTGCGCTAGATCAGGTCTTCCTCCACCGTTTCCTTCCAGAATGGATGCGATTTCTTTTACAATTTTATCTGCGCTTAACTGAGATATAAGATTTTTGGTTATACCGACAAGCATTACCGGTTTCCCTTTTTCAATACAACCTAAAATGAATACACCTTTAGGGAATTTGTTTTTTAGCTGATCAATGGTGTCTCTTAAATTTTTTACGTTTGTTTCAGGTAATATACCGCTTGCAATTTTTATATCTTTTATTTCCTGTGTGTTATTAATTATATCCTGCAGTTTATCCCCTGCTAAATTATTTTTAAATTTTGTATTTTCATTTTCAAGTATTTTAATGGTGTCTTGAAGTTTTAGGATTTTATTTTTTAGTATTTCAGGAGTAGCGCTGCATATCTCGCATACTTCATTTATCATTGATTCCTGGTGTTTAAAATAACTTAGAACTTTCTGAGCAGTAATAGCTTCAATTCGACGGATTCCGCTTCCAATACTTTCTTCTTTTAAAATTTTAAAAATTCCTATTTCTCCTGTATTTTTAACATGTGTTCCACCGCAAAGTTCCTTACTTATTTCTCCGGCTTTTACCATTCTAACACGGTCGCCATATTTTTCTCCAAAAAGCGCCATTGCTCCTTCTTTTTTTGCTTCATCCAGAGATTTTTCAAATGTTTCAACAGATAAATTTTGAAAAATATATTCATTTACTAATTCTTCTATACGTTCCAGCTCTCTTTTATTTAAAATTGAAAAATGAGTAAAATCAAAACGCAGATAATCTGATGTAACCAGCGATCCAGCTTGATTTACGTGATTACCCAGTACTTTACGAAGCATAGCTTGAAGCAAATGGGTTGCAGTGTGATTTCGCGCAATGTTTTTTCTTCTTTCATCATTTATAACAGCATCTACAGAATCTCCAACCTGAAATTTACCCTGCACTAATCTGCCGGTATGTAAAAAATAACTCCCATATTTAATTGCATTCTCAATAAGAATTTTGTTTTCTTTGCCATTGATAATAGTTCCGGTATCTCCAATTTGTCCGCCGGATTCCGCATAAAAAGGTGTTTGTGATAAAATAACAGTTATTGGAATATTTTCTTTTGCTATCTCTTTAGTTTGAAGATTATTTTCAGCCAGGTATAGAATTTTAGTTTTAGTATTTAGTGAAGTGTACCCGACAAAATTTGTTTCAGGAAAATTTGCTTCAATTAAAAAATCACTTTGCGCTGAAGCTTTTTTATGCCAGTCTTCTCTGGATCTATTTTGTTGTGTTTCAAGCAGTTTCTCATAGTTTTCAATATCTATTTTTAAATTATAACCAGCTGCTAAAGTTTCAGTAATAGAAATAGGCAATCCATATGTATCAGAAAGCACAAATGCATCTTCTCCTGAAATTATTTTATTCCCGGATTTTTTGTTTTGTTCTACAATTTTTTCAAAAGCATCATGCGCGCGTTCTAATGTACTAATAAAATTTTCTTCTTCCAGAAGAATAGTTTTTTTAATATAGGTTTGTCGTTCAGCAAGTTCAGTATAATTACTCTTCATCATTTCAATTACAGTATCTGCAAGTATATGCAAGAAGGATTTGCTGTAGCCTAATAATTTCCCATGAACTACACTGCGGCGGATAAGTTTTCTTAATACATAACCTCTTTCTTCATTTGATGGAATTACGCCATCATTAATAAGGAAAGTTATAGCACGGATATGATCGGCAATATTTTTTAAAGATAAATCTTTTTGTTGTGAGCTTTTATACTTTATTCCAAAATTTTTGCACAGAATATCAATAAGAGGAAATATCAAATCAGTTTCGAAATTATTATTTACTTTTTGCACTACTCTTGTCAGCCGTTCCAGTCCCATGCCGGTATCAATATTTTTTTTAGGAAGAGGAATCAATTTCCCGTCACCAAGACGGTCAAATTGCGTAAAGACCAGATTCCATAATTCTAAATATCTGTCACAATCACATCCAACAGTGCATCCCGGCTTGCCGCATCCAAATTCAGGTCCAAGATCATAGATTATTTCAGAACATGGTCCGCATGGTCCTGTATCACCCATTGTCCAGAAATTTGTATCTTCTCCCATACGGAATATTCTATCACTGGATAAATTCATATCTTTATTCCATATTTCGAAAGATTCATCATCATTTTTATAAATTGTCACATATAATTTGTCTTTATCAAGTCCGATATCTTTTGTGAGAAATTCCAATGACCAGCTTATAGCTTCTTTTTTAAAATAATCACCAAAAGAGAAATTTCCAAGCATTTCAAAAAAAGTATGATGACGGGCAGTTTTTCCAACATTTTCAATATCATTAGTGCGTACACATTTTTGCGATGTTGCCGCTCGTGTAAATTCCAGCGATACTTCGCCAAGAAACATTTTTTTAAACTGAACCATTCCAGCTATAGAGAATAAAACAGTAGGATCATCAGGAACAAGAGAAGCACTTGGTTTTATTGTATGACCTTTTTTCCTGAAAAATTCCAAAAACCTCGCACGTATTTCATTACCAGTCATAAATCCTCCTATTAAATCAGAAGACAGAAATCAGAAGACAGAAGTCAAAAATTATTTGTTATACAATTAATAGTCTGTCATCTGTATTTTTTTTGCTCTAATAATATGCTTTTTGCTGAAAAATTTGTCAAGAAAAAAATTATATACACTTTACTTTGACTCTATAGAATGTTATTAATATTTATAGATACTTATATATATTTGGATGATATAATTCACTATTTAAAAGTACAGGAATTTGAAAGTTTATAATTTCGCTTGATAAATCGAGCAACTACATTAAAATTTTTGTAGTTGCCTGATTTATCAGGCTTAATTTAAAAGGATTTTTATGAAACTGCCTGAATTAAAGAATAATTGGGATAAGATGAATAAAAAAGAAATTCAAAAACTGCAGGGTGAGAGACTTCATCATTTTTTAAAATCACAAATAATTCCATATTCTCCCTATTACAGGGATTTATTTCAAAAGAATAAAATAACACCGGATAAAATTAAGTCTGTTTCCGACCTTCGTTACATTCCTTTTACGACAAAAAATGATATTGCTCCGACAAAAGATGAACCGCTTAAGCATAAAAATATTATTCTGCAGCCGGATATAGAAACAATAAAAAAATATGCGCCGATTTCCAGTAAACTTGATTTGCTTTTTAAAAAGATTTTAAAAGGAGAAGAAGCAGTCAAGCATGAACTTGGATATGAATATAGGCCTGTAAATCTTATATTTACTACAGGAAGAACAGCATTGCCAACAGCTTTTGGATTATCAATGTATGATCTTGAACTGCTGAAATTAATCGGGGAGAGAATTGATAAAATTTTGAAACTTGACCCATCAATTGACAGGGGAGTAAATATGTTCCCTTATGCTCCGCATCTTGCTTTCTGGCAGGTTGTTTTTTGCGGATGGGCTGGGAATATTCTTCTTTTAAGTACTGGAGGCGGAAAAGTCGCAGGGACAAGCGGAAATATTTCTGCTGTTGAAAAATTAAAACCTTCTTTACTGGTTGGAATACCCGGATATGTTTATCACATTTTAAGACAGGCGGAGCAGGAAGGACATAATTTTAGTTTTGTTAATAAAGTTGCACTTGGCGGAGAAAAAGTACCGCTAGCTTTAAAAAACAGAATAAAGGAAATTTTAATAAAAATGGGTTCTCATAATCCGGAAGTTGTGTCAGTACTTGGTTTTACTGAAGCTCGAAAATGCTGGACTGAGTGTCCTGGTGATATATCAACAGGATTTCATTTATATCCTGATGTTGAAATATTTGAAATCATTGATCCTGAGACTGGAGAAACGCTTGAGGATGGTAAAACAGGAGAATTAGTTTATACATGTCTTGAAGGCAGGGGTAGTGTGGTTTTACGTTATCGTACGGGAGATATAGTTGAAGGAGGAATTACTTATGAACCCTGTCCGCAATGTAAAAGATTAATGCCAAGAATTTCATCAAACCTTACAAGAGTATCAAATATTAAAGATTTGCAAACTTCAAAAATAAAAGGTACGCTTGTAAATCTAAATGATTTTATTCATATTTTAAGTGAAAATACAAAAATTGAAGAATGGCAGATTATTCTTAAAAAGAAAAATGATGATCCTTTTGAACTGGATGAAGTAATAATATATCTGGCAATAAAAAATAAAGTAAATGAAGAAGATTTAAAAAAAGAGCTGAATGAAAAATTTATTGATGAAACTGAAATACATCCAAACGAAATAAATATAACCACTTTAGACGATATGCTTCATCGATTGGGAATGGATACAAAATTAAAAGAAGAAAGACTGCTTGATTTGCGGGCTAAAAAATGAAAAGGATAAGCATGGAAAATCAATCTATTGATATTACTGAGCTAAAATTAAAAAATGATTATCGCGGATATATTGTAAATGTACCTGAAGAAGTTTTTGATTTCATTGTTAACATTAAAGATATCCATATCGGAAGCATAGCATCAAATTCAATTCGTGGAAATCATTATCATAAAATCAAAAAAGAAGCTTTGATAATAATTTATAGTGATTCCTGTACTTTTGCATGGAATTCAAAAGATGAAATAATTAATATAAAAGAATTTACCGGAAAGGGATGCATATTAGTTAAAATAAAAAATGGATTAGGACATGCAATCAAAAATACAGGGAAGGATTTAATAACAATTGTTGCATTTTCTGACTATAAATTTGTTGAAGAGAATCCTGATACTTTTTCAAAAGTATTAATAAATTAGCTCGTTTCGCTAGCATACCCACTTATTCGTAAATTGTGATAAGTAAAATGGGTATCAATTAAATAATTCATGAAAAATTCTCCATAATATCGTCCGGTAAAGGAGCATTAAAATTATCATGAATAATAACTTTTCCCTTTGCTGTGCCAAATTTTCTATTTTTTTTATTTTTAAGAGATATAATTTTTGCTATTGGATGCCCGGCTTTTGATATAACAATCTCCTCCCCATTTTCCGCTCTTTTTAAAAGTTTTGAAAAATTAGTTTTTGCTTCATGAATATTTATAATTTTTGACATATAAATCACCTCTTTAAAAAATTATAGACTAAGTCATGGACTAAGTCAAATTTATTTTCGAATAAAAATAAATTAAATAAATTGAAATGCATTGACAAAAGATAGACTTTGTCATACTATATGATTATGAGATTTAATTGGAGCCCTGAAAAAAATAAATGGTTGAAAAATAATCGTGGCATTACCTTTGATGAAATAACCTGTTTAATAGATGATGGTTATTTAAAAACAGTTTTAAAACATCCAAAAAAAGAGAAGCAAAAAATATTTGTTGTTGAACGTGAAGGATATGCATATAATGTACCATTCATTGAAGAAGATGATGGAGTTTGTTTTCTGAAAACAATATACCCAAGCCGTTCATCAACCCAGAAATACTTAAGGAGATAATTGATGAAAAAAATAATACTTGATAAAGAAGAGTTAGCATTGGAAAAAGAAATTGAAAAAGGGCAATGGAAATCTGTGCCAAATTTAGAAGATAAAATCAAAAAATACCAAAAATATGCTCGTGCTACTTTGAATAAAAATAAAAAAATAAATATACGAATTTCTGATTGGGATTATGAAAAAATTAAAATAAAGGCCGTGCAAGAAGGGCTGCCCTACCAAACATTAATTTCAAGTATCATTCATAAATATCTGACAGAACAATTAAAAACAACATAAAATAGATAACTATTCTTTTGTCATTAGCCGCCTAACCTTATTCAACTCATATTTTGTATCTACTCCCAGTGTGCTGAATTCAGTTTCTACGGTTTTTATTTTAAATCCATTTTCTAAAACACGCAATTGTTCAAGTTTTTCTATTTTTTCAAGATTAGAAGGAGAAAGTCCTGAGAATTTTAATAAAAATTGTTTGGTATAAACATATAAACCAATATGTTTGTAAAATATAAATTTTTTGACAATATTATTCCTTTTAAAATATTTTATATTAATTTCCTTCATCTCTCGCGGATAGGGGATTATTGAGCGGGAAAAATAAATAGCATAATTATTGCTGTCCACAATAACTTTAGCTATACTTGGATTAAATAAATCTTCTGTATCATCAATTTTTTTTATTAGTGTACTCATATATACATTTTTATCTTTTAAAAAAGGGGATACCGCCTGATTAATCATTTCAGGTCTGATTAAAGGTTCATCGCCTTGAATGTTTACTACAATATCCGCATTAATTTTTTTTATTGCTTCTGCAATTCTATCAGTACCTGAATCATGACTTTTTAAAGTCATGATTACATTACCTCCAAAGCTTTTTACCATATCAGCAATACGGTCATCATCAGTAGCAATATATACCTCATCTAAATCAGCCTTTTTACTTCGCTCAAAAACATGCTGTATCATTGGTTTGCCATGAATCATGATTAGAGGTTTTCCATGAAGACGTGTGGAATTGTAACGTGCTGGTATTATTCCTACTATCTTTTTCATGTAATAATATCTCCTATGAAAAGAAGCAATGAGTGCATAGCAATGAGCAACGAATTAAAAAAAATATTTCAAACTCATTGTGTTATTATATCATTTCTTTTTGTAATGCAATATAAGAAAATTATAAACTGCTAAATTATTTTCCATGAAATATGTTAATAAGAAAATAAATTCATACCTAACGCATCATCGTACTTATTTATGAATATGTCTTTTGCCTTTTCCATATCTGTAAATTCCCCATTTAAAAACAGAAAAATTTATTGACAACCCTAGATATATATGATTAAATTTAATTGTACGTTTTTGATTTATTACATACATGAAAAAAATTTTATATTTGATAGTGTATATAAAAATTAAAGGATAAAATGCTGTTTAGACAAAATAAAAAAAGTGTTTTAATTACAGTTCTATTTTTGTTTATTATTATTTTTCCAATAATAAATTATGCGGGGACTGCTTATGTTAGATAAAATAAATACAAAAACTCCATATCAATTATATATGTTTGGTTTTTCTGCAGGAGCTCAATTTGTCCATCGTTTCGCTTTATTGAATCCGGAAATAACAATCGCAGTACATGCTCATGCGGCTGGTGGATATACATATCCGCAAGAAAAAATAAATACGCGATTTTTAATTTCAGTTGGGCAAAATGATACAGATCGATTATCAAAAGCACAATATTTTTATAATCAGTGTGTTTATTTTAATATACAAGCTGAATTAATAATATATCCAAATCTTGGACATGAATTAACACAAAAACAGATAGATGATGGGCAAAATTATTTTTTAGAAGCAATCCCAAATCAACCTCCAATTGCAAATAATGATTCTAAAGTAGTTAAAGGTACTTTAAGCTCTGATCCAAATGGAGACCCCTTAACATATTTCTGGACACAAAAAAGCGGACCATCAGTAATTTTATCTGATCCGAATTCATCTATTACAACATTCATTCCAAATAAAGTTGGGATTTATAAATTTAATTTAATTGTTAATGATGGTAAAAAAGACAGTACTCCTGATTTAGTGATTATAACTGTGTATGAAAGCAATCCTAACGATACCAATAATAAAAGCAGTAGTGCTAAAAAAGGTTGCATAATAAGTAAAACAATGAAAAATGAAAAACTAATTAACTTATCAAATTCATTAAGAGATAAATATTTGTCAAAAAACATAATAGGGAAATACCTGATAAGTAAATATTATAAAATAAGTACTGCTATACTAATCTCCTCTATGCTACTATACTAATCTCTTGACAAAAATCTCACTTCCTATAATAATAAAGCGATA
>CAYWFU010000040.1:0-24484 GCA_964457585.1 uncultured bacterium
TGTCCATATTATATCAGAAGATATTCTTCCGCCTACATATGTATCTGAATAAATTTTCGAGGTAAATAAAATGAATATAAGAAAGGAGCAATAAATAGAAAAATGGATTATATATTTAACATATTGAGATGCTTTTATAAAATAGGATAGTTTTGTATTTTTCAGGAAAAATAAATTGAAATTTAATTTCATATTTACTTCCTTACCTTTTGTCGACTATATATAATATTATATATCTCAATATTTGAATTATGTCAAGATTTTTTTTGAAGTATAGGGATTTGAACATTGAGATTCTTCAGTTGCTTCGCTCCTTCAGAATGACATCCATGTGTGCGACAAATTTGTCAGAGTAGTACTAATTTAAAATGCCTTCCCTAAAACATATCCAATTAAAAGTCCAATAAAAAACATCACACTTATTATTCTGGCATCTACAGCTTTTTTTGATTCACCTTTAGTTACAAGAATTAATGAAGTTAATGAAGCTACACCATTAAGTAACCATAATATAGGTAAAGTAATTATTTTAATAATTATTGGACCTATCCATGGAACTGCTGCAATCCATGTACCTAACAAAACAAGAACACCAGAAAAAATTGGGGTGATTAATCCATATAAGATTACCAGCGAGCTGAATATTTTTTTATTTAATTTAAATTTTATAGATAAAGTTATAATAACAATAAATATTATCCACAAAATAATCATTTTTTTAATTTCTGAATTTTTGTTATCCATAATATTTTATCCGCGAATCATACAATTTTTAATATAAATCCTGCAAACATTTTTCAGTGAATTCATCTCTTCTTCATTATAAGGCTTTGTCTTTTGCAGTTCAACAGAAAGCGCATTATCGGGTTTAAAATTTTGCAAAAAATATCTATCATCATTATTCAAAACTTCTGCAATATTTTTTATTTCTTCTTTACCTATTAACCCCGGAATTACTGTTGTACGAAATTCATAATTTATTTTTGATGAATGCAATATTTCTATACTTTCTCTTATTTTATCTACTTCAATATTTTTTGTATTAGTTATATAAATATATTTTTCTTTAATTAAGGGAGCTTTAATATCCATTGCAATATAATCAATAAGTTTTTGATTTATCAATTCTTTAAGTTTTTCAGGGTAGCACCCATTCGTATCAAGTTTTATTAAAAAATCCAGCCTTTTAATCTCTATTAAAAGTTCTTTTAAATCCTCATGCAAACATGGCTCTCCACCTGTAATACAGACCCCATCTAACCAATTTTTATAAGTTGATAAATAATCAAATATTTTTTTAAATGTAATGTCCGGCAAATCAGAAGGAGAGGATACGAGTTTATGATTATGACAATAAATACACCGCAGATTGCAATATGGCAGAAAAATTACAGAGGAAATTTTTCCATCCCAATCTAAAAAAGATGTTTCAATAAAGCTTTTAATACTTATCATTTTAAATCAACTTCTGTCTTATGCTTGCCACAGATCATGTATACGGTAGAGACGTAAAATTTTGCGTCTCTACATTACACTTGCCACAAACCATGTACACTGCAATATTCTCTTACTATTATTTTATCAGATTTAGATCCAAATTCTGCTGATGGATCATTCCCGGGTTTTAAAAATTTTCTGCAAACTTTACCTTCATCAATAATTTCTATCCATTCAATAAAATGTTTTTCTTCCATTGGATGAGGGATTGCACCAACTTTAACTTTAATACCATCTGGAGTTTTTTCAATTACAGGAACATGTTTTTCTTTACCAATATCAGTTGTTTTTTCTTTTAAAAGTTCCATGGTCTGGTTACAGCAAACAGGATCTCCAACCCCGGCATGTAAAACCTCTACGATATTTCCACATATATTACATTTGTAAATTCCATTCAGTTTTGTCATGCTATCCTCCTTTTTTCAGTCAACTTAGGTAAGCTAGCATACTACATCTAATTATGTCAATGTAATTACGTATTTACACTTTCTTTATTCGCACTAATTCCAAAATAAATATAACCCATTGCTATAAAAAATCCGATTAATGACAAATATGGTATTTTAATTCCTGTAATGAAACGCAGTGTGCTTAAAGCAAAAACCGGCATAATCGACATGACCGATATTCTAACCAGTTCTTTATATTTCAAACTGGTTTTAACAAATTTATTGATTACCATTCCCAAAAGACCATATAATAATACCTGTATTATATGAAATATAAACATCCCGGTTACAATACAAATATATAAAATCGGTAAAAGCCATATTTTTGCTAAAGATATATAATGATTAATTATTTCTTTATTTATTTTTAATTCTTTAATATTACTTAGTTCTCTCACATCAGAATTAGAACCATAAATAAGTTTGTCTTTTGTTAATAAAAAAAGTGCATTACCTTCGATTTGTTCTATTGATTCTATTTTATCGGTTGTGTCAATTACCATGAAATTAAGTACTTTGCCTGGAATTTTTATAAAATAAGGTTGTGAAACTGTTTCACTGATTTTTACTTTTCCATCAATTATATTAATCTCTGGAAATTGTTCAGCAATTTTTTTTGCAGTTTTAATAGAATCGGATATTACCGGTTGAAATTTAAGTACATTTAAAAACCAGCATATAGTAACTATAATAATTAAAAAATTAAAACCAAATCCTTTCCAGTTCTTAGCTACATCCTGATAAAAATCTTTTGAAAAAAAAGAGTAAAAAAATGCTTTGCGAAAATTATATTTTTTCATTCTTATTCCCTTTACTTTAAATTAAGCTCGATAAATCGAGCAACTACAATGCAATATGTTTGTAGTTGGGGCTGTCCAAAAAGGTGTCATTCCGCACTTGATGCGGAATCTAGGTTTTAGTACAGTGGCTTAAATACTAGATTCCCGCTTTCGCGGGAATGACAAAAAGTGATCTTTAGCACCTTTTTGGACAGCCCCTAAAATAAAACTTTGACATTCCTATATCTTAAAATAAATATTCTGCTACCTGTTTCAGTTTTTCCACGCCTAATATTTCAGTATCAAACCTTGGGACAAGAGCCCGCACATGAGAAAAGGATTGAAATATTTCATCTAAATATTTTGATTGGGAATTTATACGGTTTAATATAAATTCATGGGAATTATCTCCAATTAATTTTTTGTCTATTACTCCATTTACAACTACTCCTCCAATAGGAATACCAAAATCGTGGAACCATCCAATAAATCTTTTTATTACTGCAATTGGAAGAGCTTCAGGTAAAGTTACAAAAAAAAATGATGTTAATTTTTCATCAATTAGTAATTTATGTACACGCTCGATTCTGCTTCTGAAATTCATAAGATAATCGAGCAAAGGATCTTTATCTTCTGTTTTGGATACAGATAATTTTTTCCGCAGTTTAGATGCTTCTTCTCTGCTTGATAAAATTTTTTCTACCCATAAAGTATAAACTTTAGACATTCCCAATAATTTTCGCGCATTAGCTGTTGGAGCAGTATCAAATACATATACATTATATTTATCTTCAAACATAATATCAACCATCTGCTCAAACATTGCACCTTCCTCGAATGCAGGATTCATTGTCGCAGATTCAATAAAATCCTCTGTTCTCTGGCTGGATATATCCGCAAACTGCAAAAACCAGCCAATTTTTTCTTTAATTTCATCCTTTTTTTTAGCAATTGTATCTCTGGTATCTATTTCCAGAGCTATAAGTTTTGTATCCTTAACCAGCGTTTCTTTTCCAAATACATCCTGACAGAGAAGCCCGCTTAAGCTGTGCACAGGATTGGTAGAAATAAGAATGGTTTTTACTCCATTTTCAGCAAGCTTTAAAGCTGTTGCACCGGCAAGTACGGTTTTCCCCACCCCTCCTTTACCTCCAAAAAAAATATATTTAAGTTGCTTTTTTGTTTTAAAAAAATTATTCATATTTTCTTTGATAAGTTCATCTTTATTTATCATTTAAATCCCCAAACATCTTTTCAGCCACTTTTTTAATCATATCAAGACCGGTGATATCACGTTCAAATTCCGGAATTGTACCAAGAATTTTATCGCAAAAAGTTGTTCTTATTTTATTTAATGGCTCCTCCTGCGCAACAATTCGATTTTTTAAATATGCGGGAATATCCTGGGTGAGGAAATCAGCCGGAATAACACGGTTTACAACATATCCTGAAATCGGGACACCGAATTTGCTGAAAAGCTCACGAGCTTTAATTGTATCTTTTATAGTCATTTCTTCCGGTGTCAGCACGAAAAAAAATCCTGTTTTTTCTTTATCAGTAAAAATACTTGATGAAAGGTTAATCCTTTTTTTTATATCCTGCAGTTCATTTAATATTTCATCCTCTTCGGTTGTTTTCTCACTTCGCATTTTTGCAATTACCGCATCATATTTATGCATCTCAGATCTTAAATCCGTTATTTTATTAATCCATTCATCATAAATTGAAGTCATCGATAAATAATAAAGCGCATGCCCAAGCGGAACAAGATCATATATATAGTAGTCATAATCACCTTTATATACAATATCAACAACCGCATCGAATATGGCGCTTTCTTCCATTGCCGGTTCAGCAGAAGCCGCAGATATATAGCTTTCAATTTCATCCGGTATCTTATCAAAACCATAACGGTCAAGAATTTTTTGTTTTATCTCATTTTGATATTGCTTTATCCGCTCATCAGCATCAATTTCCTGTGCAAACAAATTTGGCATAATTTCTATTGCACCTTTACCAAAAATGTCTTTCTTGAATATATCGCTTAAAGATGCCTGAGGATCAACTGAAAATACCAATACTTTATATCCTTTTTTAGCCAGATAATAACCGCATGCAGCAGAAAAAGTGGTTTTCCCAAGTCCACCTTTGCCGCCGAACATAATATACTTAATTTTAGAGTTTAAATTTAGTAATTCTTTCAGGTTCACTTTTTTACTCCTGATTTTTCGTAAGCATTCAGCAATCAGTTGTCAGCTATCCTACAAGCTCACTGGCTTTTGACGCGTTAGTGGTAAAAGTCCAGTGCAAGCGCTGATGTTTAAATTATTTATTTACTTTTTCTTCTAAAACAATTTCATCTACTTTTTCACTCATTTTTTCTAAGGCTTCTTTAGCTTCTTTTCTAACTGAATGCTAATAGCTGATAGCTGAATGCTTACAACTTTACGCCAGCGTATCCGTAAAATCCTTTTCTCGCAGCATTCTTCTTTTCCATGTTGATATTTGAGGAACAACATACGGCAATAATCTAAGTGAATAATACGGAGGTAAGATTGGGATTCCCAGCATATCACCCATTGTAATAAGTATAAATAAATGCTCCATACTGCCGCGTGTTTTAAGGGCAAATCTAGCTGTATCATGCGCTGCCATACCATAAATAAATTCTTTAACATTTTTCATAAAACCGGATTTTGGTTTCTCTTTATTTTCTTTTTCTTCCATAAAGTTTATTCCTTTTTAATGTTCTTTCCCTGGCTAAATCCATATTTACCCACTGCATTTCCCAATGTCCAATATTCATTAGTTGGCGGACAATAAGCTAATGGATTTATTTTATTCATCAGCCATTTATCATTTTCATCCAGTACATCTTCTTTTATCTGAATAGCTAAAATTTCTGAAATAAAAACATCATGTGTTCCTAAATTTAATATTTGCCTTGTACGGCATTCAATATTAATCGGACATTCAAGCAGAATAACTGCTTTTGCTTTACTGGCAGGTTGCGTAGTAAAATTGCATTCTTTAATTTTATCAACTGTTTTACCGCTTGTTGTTCCGCAGTAATCCACTTTTTTCAAATCATCTGCTGATGGAATATTAATAACAAAATCCCCGTTCTCTTTAATTAATCTGCTGGAAAATCTATTTGGTCTTATAGAAATACTTACCATTGGCGGGTCTGAAGCTAATATACCTAACCATGCAAGAGTAATAATGTTTGGTTTACCATTGTTTCCCTGTACAGTAATAAGTCCAATCGGGCAGGGCAAAAGAGATGTAGAAGGTTTTAAAATTTTTCTTGGCATTTTTTTACTCCTTATATACGTTTATATTTATTAAAAGCTTTTATTCCATCATAAGCTAATATTATTGCGGCTGCAAAAAGAGTAATCCCAATAAAACCTGCAATCCAATTTCCTGTTATTGCACTTGCGGTTAATTCCTTACCGCCTGCATCTATCCCGCTGATTACCTGATTAACAAGCTGATATTCAGTAATCACAAGTGCGGTCATGGTTGTCAGATACATAAATATCATCGGATAGAATGTAAAATGTGATGATTTTTTTTCTGATACAAGCCAGATACTGCAAATTAAAAGCGCCAGACTTGCCATGAGCTGATTTGCTGAACCAAAAAGAACCCAGATATAATTAAAGGTGCCTGTATAAACTAAAATGAAAGTTAAAACCAGTGCCAGCAGCGTACCTATTATTTGATTCCTTAATATAGGGACTCCCTGTCCCAATAATTCATTAGTAGCAATTCTCATGAATCTGACAACAAGATGTAAAATAGTGATTGCAAGTATTACTATCATTACCGGTCCATAAGCATTTCCCCACTCAGTTGGTATTCCTATATAATGCAGAATATCACCCATCCCATTACCAAATAATGTATGCCATGGCCCTTTTGAAGTCGAAACACTGACAATAATTAATGACAATAATGCAAGTATCATTTCCAGAAACATAGCACCTCCTGCAACTGGTCTTGCATCAGCTTCATTTTCCAGCTGACGGGACGTTCCTGTTGATGAAACAATGCTGTGCCATCCTGATGTTGCACCGCATGCAATAGTAACAAAAAGCATTGGCCATAAAGATAATTTATCCGCTGTAAAACTTGTGAAAGCTGGTGCAGTCAAAACTGGCTGCCCGACTAAAACCCCGGCAATAATTCCAATCATATCAATAAAAACAATAAAAAATCCAAGATAATTTATCGGCTGGACAAAACTCCATATGGGCATTATTGAACCTAAAAATGAAAATAATAAAGCGAATATTACCCAGATTATTTGATTCGTATTTCCATCTCCAAATTTTATTGGAATAAAATTACCTAAAGCCATTGCTCCATAAAATAGCCCAAGTCCAATTATTGTTACAATCCATAAATTAAACCCGCTGCGGTATATCATAAATCCAACAAGCATGCCTGCTAAAGCCAATACAATTATAGATAAAGGAATAGAGGGATTATTTGACATGAATGTAGCAACAATGTTTGCGAAAGCGCTGGCTATGAGTAATAAATAAAAATAAATAAATGATAGAAGAATTGTTCTGGATCTTGGTGAGATTAACGAATAACTTATTCCGCCAAAGGTTTTGCCATCATTTCTCATTGAGACTATTGCGCTGGTATAATCCTGTACCCATCCAATAAAAAATGTGCCTAAAAGAATCCATATCAGCCCCGGCAGCCATCCCCATTTAATAGCAATAATTGGTCCAAGTACCGGAGCTGCACCGGCAATTGATTTGAATTGATAACCGAAAAGAATATTTCGAGGAGTCGGCATAAAATCAACCCCATCAGCGTACATTCTGGCAGGTGTGGCACGTTTAGGATCAATCTTAACTATTTTTTCATCAATAAATTGAGCATAAAATTTCATTCCCAAAAAATAAACAATAACACCAAAAAATAGTATGAAGCTTGCATTCATGATTTACTCCTCTGTCGGTTATTTCATGATGAACTAATTTATTTTTTTTCTAAAATAAGCTTTGCTGGTTTAGTTTTACGTGAATAATTTTTAGGCGGCAATATATTTTTTATATCTTCCAGTGTCCCAAGCTTTTCCATTCTAGTGTAAATATTTGCCCATGCGCAATCCTGTTCAGGATTTATTTCGCATTTGCCTTTATTCATACCACCGCATGGACCATTCAAAAGACCTTTAGCGCAATTAGTAACAGGACAAATACCACCTGTCTTATCTAAAATACATTCTCCGCATAAGGAGCAATGTTCATAAAAACGTCCTATTCGGTTAATATTTCCAAGAAATAAAGTATCAGCACCTGGATAAACAGGGATATCAGAAGATGCAACTACTCCCTGCACTCCAGCTCCGCAGCATAAAACTAATACAGCATCTGCCTGTGAGAAAGCTTCTTTTCTATGACGCAGTTCACTTCTGGTGCTTAAAATATTACATACGGCTTTTACCACCATTTCCCCAACAACCTGTTTACCATTTTCTTCTAATTTTGTTTTCATTTCAGCAACTTCTTTATCTCCGCCGCAAAAACATAATGTTGCGCATTCAGTGCATCCTACTAGAAATATTTTATTGGCATTCTTTAACATATTTAAAATTTGCGGCATTTCTTTTTGTTTACTAATTATCATAGCAAATTTCTCCTTTATTTATACTCATCAAATTATTTTTTATTATATTCATTTCTTTAATTAATTCCGGACTATTTTCAAATGGAGAAATAGAACGAATATCAGCTTCTATAATTTTTTGATTATATGATACAAAACCTAAAAAAAGTATTTCAGGAAGGCTTTTTTTAAGAAACTTTTTTTCTTCTTCATTTTGAATTTTATTACCTATGCCATATACTTTTTTAATTCCCAGGTCACCTGCGAGATGAATAATCGTTTTAGCGGTATTGATACTTTTTGTGCCAGGTTCAATTACCGTAATAAAAAAATCAACTGATCTTGAAGAGCCGCGCGTAAGGTGTTCAATGCCTGCTTCCATATCTACTATCATAATTTCCTTACGCTGAATTATCAGGTGGCTAAGCAGGCTTTTCAAAAAAACATTTTCAGGGCAGTAACAACCGCTTCCACCCTGATGAATTTTACCAAGAACAAGAAGTTTTATACCTTTGATTTCTAAAGCATATTTTTCTGGTATATCATCTACATGTGGATTGAGTTTAAAAAAATTCCCTTGATTTTGCTCATCTCTGCCTGTACGTTCATTAATCAGCTCTTTCATTTCAGCTATTGGTATTATTTTATTCTGCTCATCTTCAGACACACCTAATGTTTCAGCTAAATTAGCATCAGGATCAGCATCAAGAGCCAATACCTTAATCCCATCACAGGCAAACAAATAAGCCAGAGTAGCTGCTATTGTTGTTTTTCCAACACCACCCTTGCCGGTTACTGCAATCTTCACTTTATCTCCATATTAATCATTTTCCACCTGCTATTGCCGGAATAATAGAAATTTCATCCCTGTCACTTACAGGTGTTTCTTTACCCTGTAAAAATCGTATATCTTCTTCATTTTTATAAATATTGATAAATCGCCTTACTTCACCATTTTCTTCGCAAATACGATTTTTTATACCAGGATATTTTTTTTCAAGATCATTAATTAATTCAACAATATTAGTTCCATCCGCGGTTACTTCGCTTTTGTTATTAGTAAGTTTCCGTAATGGTGTAGGAATACGCACATTAATACCCAAATGTATCCTCTCCTTTCATATTTATAGGCTACTATACTTCATTTCCCTTTTCAACCAATAAAACATAAATATCATTTTGAGACGTTATTTTAATTATTTTATGACCGTCCATTTTCAAACTGCGCGGAACATTTTCAACTGCGCTTCCTTTTTTTAATTTAATTTCTAAAATATCTCCTGCTTGCAGTTCTTCAAGCTTTAATTTAGATTTTACAAAAGTGATGGGACAAACATCATTTGTTAAATCAATACTTGCAGCGATTAATTTTTCTTCCATAATAAATACTCCCTAGGTATAAGTGTCAGAGAGTCAAAGTATCAAAGAATCAGAGCAAAATAATTTTGAGATTTATTCTGACACTTTGACACTTTGACTCTCTGACACTATCATACCATCTCCTATAATTAGGGTCTGCGCAGACCCTTATAGTCCCAATTCCTTTTTCATTATTTCTATCCCAATTCGTTTTACAGTATCACCCATTCTTTCTCCGGATTTACTATTTTTGGTGAAAAAATCTAGAGATATTTTAATAATATCTATCACTTTTTCTTCGGGAACAAATTCTGTTAGTAAAAATCCTAACTGAGGTTTTCGTCCAATTTTACCGCCAACAAAAACATTATATCCTAATCTGCCTATTTTCCACGCATCCATAGGACAATTTAAAATACAATCACCATCAAAAGTACATTTAGTTTTATCCAGTTTAAGTTCGTTATTTTCCTTATATATAGCACCCTCTATACATGTTTCAATACATAATCCGCAATCTGTACATAAGGTTTTATCTAATTTTGGCTCTACAACAGCTGCAAGCCCAACATCATTTTCCTGCGGTTTAGCGCAAGAGTTGGGACATCCAGTTGCAGCAATTTTTATTTTCACTTTAAAGTCTTTGCCAAAAAATTCTTGATCAATTTTCATCCCAAGTTCTTGTGTATCAGTTAATCCATGCATGCAAATATGGTTTCCCGGGCATGCAACAATATTACGGACTCTTGGACCGCATGAACCAGGGCTCATTCCTGCTTGATTCAGTTCAGATTCAAATTCATTTATTTTAGAAAAATCTACCCAGGGAATTTCAATTGCCTGGCGAGTAGTAAGATGAATATATCCCCTGCCATATTTTTTTGCAATTTCAGCAAGTTTAGCTACTTTATCTGATTCTATAATACCTGCTGGGACTTTTACTCTAACAGAGAATTTATCTTTTTGGCGCTGCTTCATAAATCCGCCGGATTTAAGTTTTTTCAAATCAATTTCTTGCTGCATTTTTCTCTCCTCAGCATTTTATTGGTAATGCCAAAAATTAACCACAGAGAACACAGAGAAACTTTTAAATAGTAGAGACGCAAAATTTTGCGTCTCTACTCCCTCTGTGTCCTCAAATTATTAATCTTTTTATACCATTTTTTAGCATTTCCACATTAAAATTAATTAGCAATCCAATTGAGAACACAGAGAAATTCTTAATTTTTCTTTGTGTTCTCTGTGGTTCATTTTTTATCTCCTTTTTTCATTCTGGTTTTACAATTTCTTCAAATGATTTTAAATGCGGTTCTATTGAAATAACACTTTTTAGTTTTCCTTCAAGTGCTTCCTGCGTCTTAAGTCCATTACCGGTAATATATGCAACTGTACATTTTTCAGTATCTATCTGATTTGTATCAATTAATTTTTTTAAAACAGCAACGGTTACACCACCTGCTGTTTCAGTAAAAATTCCTTCTGTTTCAGCCAGAAGCTTTATCCCTTCCACTATTTCATCATCTGTAACGCTTTCTGCTTTGCCGTTGCTTTCCAATATTGTTTTTAAAGCATAATATCCATCTGCAGGATTGCCGATTGATATGGATTTAGCTATAGTATTTGGCTTAACGGGTTTAATACTATCAGAATTATTTTTAAAAGCAGTTACTACCGGAGCACAGCCAAACGCTTGCGCACCATATACTTTTGTATTCATCTCTTCTATTAAATTCAATTTTTTAAATTCCTGCAAGCCTTTCCAGATTTTTGTTAATAGCGATCCAGATGCAATTGGAACTATCACCTGATCCGGGGCTATCCAGCCTAATTGTTCTATAGTTTCATAAGCTAAAGTTTTTGATCCTTCAGCATAATAGGGTCTTATATTTATATTTACAAACGCCCAATTATAAATTCCAGCTATTTCACTGCATAATCTATTTACATCATCATAATTACCCTTAACAGCAATCAAATTAGGATTATAAACTAAACTGCCGACTATTTTTCCCTGTTCTAAATCAGAAGGTATAAAAATAAAACTGCGAAGTCCAGATGATGCAGCATGAGCAGCAACTGCATTTGCCAGATTGCCAGTTGACGCACAGGCTACAGTATCAAATCCGAACTCTTTCGCTTTTGTAAGCGCAACCGCTACTACTCTATCTTTAAATGACAGTGTTGGATGATTTACGGTATCATTTTTTATATATAGCTTATTCATTCCAAGCTTCTTCTCTAAATTATATGCTCGAATAAGCGGAGTAAATCCTGCAAATAATCCTACTGTAGGTTCCTTTTCTATGGGTAAAAGATATTTATATCTCCATAAACTTTTAGGCCCTTTTTCTATTTTTTTTCTATTTATTTTTTTTGCAATTGATTCATAGTCATAAACCACTTCCAATGGACCAAAACAGAATTCGCAAACATGAATCGCTTCTGCTTTATATTCATTTCCGCATTCTTTGCAACGAAGTCCTTTGATTTTTTTCATAATAATATTCATCTCCTAAATAATGGACTAGCAAAATGTCTCATATTATTTTGCACTTTCCTACATGATAATCCTGCATTGCTTTTTTTGCTAATTTATCCAATTTTCCAGATTTGACATCATTCTCAATTTGTTCATCCCATTTTTTAGCTTCAAATTCATCAAACCATTCTCGTAAAATTGAAAAATCATATTTGGGGAGCATGGTAATTGCCTTTTCGATTTCTTTTACTGTATTCATCTTTATTATCTCCTAATATAAATATATATACTCAAATAGAATAATAAAGGCGACCATATGGTCGCCTTTAGTGCTTATTTTCGCAAACCCTTATTTGCTATAATTAACATTGCTTCATTGAATACCAAAAATTTTCGGTTTTTTTCCGCATAAAGGACAATCAATATTCCTTTTTAAAGGGATTTTTCGCCCTTTTATTTCAAGACAATTATATGTAAAAAGCCTGTTAATGTAAAGCATTTTTTTTTGTGAAATATATCGAATAGCTTCCATAGCTTCTAAAATACCAAACATACCTGCAAGCGGACCTAATATGCCTGCTTCCTGACATGTAGGGATAATGCCTTCAGAGGGTGGATTATAAAAAATACATCGTAAACATGTTGTCTTACCCGGCATAATACTTAATATCTGACCATGAAACTGGATTACACTGGCTGTAATTAATATTTTTTTATAAAAATAACATGCATCATTAAGTAAAAATTTAGCAGTAAAATTATCAGAACAGTCGATTACAATATCGTATTCTTCTATTATTTTTTTAATATTTTTCTTATTTAATTCTAAATCGTAGGATTTAATTTTTATGTCAGGAAAAACATTTTTTATATATTTTGCAGCTAATAAAACTTTTGATTTGCCAATATCATCTGGATTATAAATTACTTGTCTGTTAAGGTTGCTTAACTCAAGGACATCTTTGTCTACTATTCCTATATTAGTTATTCCTGCTTGAGCGAGTGTATAAATACAGCTTGTTCCGAGTCCGCCTACCCCAACAACTAAAACTTTAGATGATTTAAAATCTTGCTTTTTTTCCATATTTTTCCGAAAATTTTTAATCTGAGAGCTAAGGAATAACTGCTTTTTCTATTGTTTCGCAAATAATTTCAGTTACGTTATCCCATGAAAAATTTTCTTTTATTAACTTTGAGGCTTCTTGAGATTTGCCAATCTTTAAACTTTTAATGATATTTTTGCCAAATTCTTCCGGTGTCATTGATATTTTCACAAAATTGTATTGAGAAAATATATCATTAATTGTTTGTAAATTTGTGCTGACTACAGGTATTCCCATTGACAAATATTCTAATATTTTAAGAGTTAAAATAACATTTGAATTAAAAGTTCTTCGATAGGGAATTATACCAACATTACTTACAGCAATATATTTGGGAATTTCTTCGTGTTTAATATAACCAAGAAATTTAACTCCTGGATCTTCAACCTGTTTATGCAGTTCATCATACCCTTTCCCCATGCCAATAATAATAAATTTAATATCGTTTTTTTGTTTTAAAGTATAAAATATTATTTGTTTGAACAATTCTACTGCATCGGGTTGAATGGTTCCGTGATAAATTACAAAATTATTTCTATCCTCAAAACCAATTCTTTTATACGCTTCTTCGATTTCTTCATTCGTTATTTTATCTGGATTAAAAGTATTAACATCAACTCCATCATAAGAAATTACAATATTTTCTCCGGAATAATTACCTTTCATCAATTCTTTTTTCATGTTCGGAGTAATAACAAAAGTTTTTCTAAACTGACGCCCAATCTTACGTTCTATTAAAAATAAAAAATCAACAACAATTTTAGGATATAATTTATTTTCATATAAAAAACCTGAAAGAAAATCTGTCATGCTTAAAAAGAAAGGTGTTTTGGTAAATAATCGCAATGGAAGAGATGTTCCTGCCAAAACACAGTTGCGAAAAAATACAAGATCATATTTATCTTTAAATAAAAGCCGTGCAATATGGAAAAAATATAATATTGAATAGATTATATATTTCAGTTCCCGCCAGCTTATGTATCGGTCAATGTGAAAAGGAGAAAAGGGTTCTAATTTAACATTATATTTTTTTTCAATTTCCTTTTGTTCTATATTATCCAGATAAAGTGGAGTTGCAACCGTAACTAAGTGTCCGCGTTCTGCCATTTTTTCAGCTATTTTAAGATTTCCGGTGCTCCCGCCAATCGTAAGAGGGAGAAACTGTTCATGAGAACAAAATAGAATTTTCAATTTTTTATTTTTCAAAGACATATTTTAATTTTTCGACAATATTGTTAATCATTCCTTTCGCACCTTCGTAATTATAAATGAGTTTTAAGTATTGCAATGCCTGACGAGGATTTAAGGCTGTACGTATAAGAATACGCTTACGGCAGTATTTCATAGCATTTACTATTTCTTCGCCTTGAAGATTGGGATAATTTATTACTGAATCTTTTAATCCGTTAAAATCTTCCCAATTTCTAATCTGCAGCCAGCCTTCCTTTTTTGCCTGGTCAAACATTTTTGTTCCGGGATAAGGGATTATTACTGAAAACTGTGCTGTATCTGTTTTTAATTTGAAAGCAAAATCAATTGTGTTTTTTAAAGTTTCTTTTGTTTCACCCGGTAATCCGAATGAATAAGTTGCATGACTTTCTATTTTATATTTTTTGCATAACTTTACTACTTGATATACCTGATTAAGATTAATATGTTTATTTATATTTTTTAAAATAGTCAAGTTTGCTGATTCTACTCCAAATTTTAGAGCAATGCAACCTGCTTTTTTCATTAATTTTATTGTTTCTTCTTCAAGTTTAGCATCTGCCATGCAAGACCAATATATTTTTATTTTGCGTTTTAAAATTTCATTGCAAATTTCATGAACACGATTTTGATTAACAGAAAATGAAGAATCATCAAAATAAATTTCGCGTGCCTTATAAGTTTTTATCAGCATTTCCATTTCTTCTACAACATCAAGCGCTTGACGCATACGATAATTGGATTTGCCATAATATACCCAGGGCTCTAAACAAAAAGTACATGAATAAGGGCATCCTCTGCTTGAAATCATTTGTACATTAGGCGCATGTTTGCAAAACGGATCAATATATTTATGCATCGGAAGCTCATCTCTTAAAGGATAAGGCATGGTACTTAAATCTTTAATCAAATCCGCTCTTTCATTTATAATTATTTTACCTGATTTACGCATACATACACCATGAATGAGAGAAGCCTCTTGCTTGTTTATTAAAGCTGAAATTAAATCCCGCAGGACATATTCGTATTCTCCCAATAAAGTATAATCAATATATTCTTCATGGAGCAATTCTTCCGGAAGTGCTGTCGCATGCTGACCGACTAAAATAATTGTTGAATTATATTTTGTTTTAATTTTATTTGCATAATTCAGGTCATTATAAATTGATGGGGTTGATACTTCGATAACAACAACATCCGGTTTAATTTTATCTAACCACTCAAAACAATCTTCTTCGTTCATCTCTTCAGCTATACAATCTTTTAAAAACACTTTATGATTTTCTTTTTTAAGCACTGCTGCTGCGTATGCAAGAAAAAAAGGAAATGGGAAATAAGGAAGAGATTCTTTTTTTAATCTTAAATGAGGCCAGCGCGATCCGGCACGTATACCAATATAATCTTTATTATTTATCCATGGTAAATTAGCTAAAACAATTTGCATTTTTCAACTCCAGCTTTTTTAAGCCTAATCCCTGAAAGAAGATTAAAACCTTCTGCAAATAAATTGCACGTTTCATGCCATGAATGTATTTTCAACAAACGGTTGAAAATATATGATGGTCTTAAATAGAAAGTTTTTACTGCTTTTCTGTGTAATTCTAAAATTTTTTCACGCGAAAGATTTTCACTTTCAAGTACAATATAAGTTCCGGATTGATCCATTTCTTCCAGATTATCATCAATATAGTGTTTTGCAATAGCTTCACTGCGCAGTTTTGTTCTTTTGCGCGGAACTGCTGTATTAAAAGATGCATAATCGGCATCTAATTCAATAGCAAGAGATATTGTTTGATTGCAGTCTTCTTCTGTTTCACCAGGCAATCCAATTATAAAAGTTGCAGCTCTTTTAATTCCAATTTTTTTAGCTCTTGCAAATGTTTCTTTTATCTGCGCAATATTAAATCCCTTATTATATCTTTTTAAGATATTATCGCTGCCGCTTTCAACACCAAAAATAATTGTATGACATCCTGCTTTTTTAAAAAGTTTCAGCAAATCTTCATCAACTATATCTACACGTGAATAGCATGACCATGTAAAATTGAACTTTTCATCTATCATTCGATTGCATAATTCATTAATACGTACTCGATTAACTCCAAATGTCTGATCACCAAAAATAATTTCCTTGATGCCATTTTGCTTAAGCTTCCTCATTTCATTTAAAACATTTTCATTGTCCCTTATTTTATAAATTCCATATCCAAAAATACAAAATGCGCAATGATATGGACATCCATAATCAGTCATCATCTGCACAAAAGGTTTACGTCTTGTAAATGGATATTTATATTTATCAAGAGGAAACATCTCGTGACGTGATATAGGGATAGAAAAAATCTTTACTATGTTTTCTTTATCTCTTTCTTTTATGATTTCTTTATCTTTTTTATATACTAATCCACTTAATTCTCCAGGAAAATTTTTCCCTTCAACTATCCATTTTAAATAAGATATTATATCAGATGAAGTATAATCTGTTATAATCGCATCTAAAAAATTTATCTGTGATAATTGGAAAGCAGGCGATTCCATTACTTCATCACCGCTTACCGCAATAATTATATCTGGTTTATTTTTCCTGAGCTGTGATAAAAAATTTGTATCATTTTTCCAACTGGCGGACCCTACTAAAGTTATAATAGCCTTAGGATTAAAACTCTTGATATATTTATATGTATCTTCAAAATTCATGCATTCTGCAATAGCATCTAAAATTTTAATTTCAAAATTCTCGGCAATAATACCACTCAGCATTAAGAGATCAACTGGCTCATGAACAAATCTAGTTTTTGAAATCTTACTGCAATAATTACTGCGAATATAAATTTTATCTCCGGGTGGATTTAATAAAAGAATTTTAGCCATGTTTACCTTATTTGAAAATTTCCATATTATCTTTAACCCATGATGCTAATTTTTTAATACCGTCTTCAGGAGAAATTCTTGGCTTCCAGTTTAGACTTTGAAAGGCTTTTGAAATATCTGAAACATATACTTTTTGATCAGATGGTCTCCAGTCATGATAAGATACAGTTGAACGTTTGCCTGTAATAGATTCAAGAATATCAAGTAATTCTATTAAAGATAAAGTAAATTCACTCCCTCCTCCTGTATTATAAACTTCAAAAGGAATATTACTATTTAAAAAATTAAAATATAAATCTATTAGATCATCTATAAAAAGTATATCTCTGACCTGTTTCCCATCTCCGTAAATATTAATAGTTTTATTTAACAAGGTAGCTATTGTGAACCATGCAACCCATCCTTGATCTTCCAACCCGAATTGTCTTGTTCCATAAATACATGACATTCTAAAAATTCCAATCTTTAATCCATAAAGCCTGGCATAGTCCTGCATATAAATATCTGAACATATTTTTGAACATCCATACGGAGTATGCTTTGTATGATCTATACTGAATTTTTCAGATATGCCTTTCAAATATTGATGAGAAAACGAATAACGTTTTTCATTTTCGATAATAGGAACAAAATTTACATTATCTCCGTAAACCTTATTGGTTGAACAGTAAATAATAGCAGGATTTTTTTTGTTTATTCTTGCAGCCTCAAGAATATTTAAGCTGCCGATTAAATTTGAAGAAAAATCCAGATAAGGATTTTCTATTGAAACTGTAACTGCTGTTTGTGCTGCAGCATGAAAAATAACAGAAACATCTTTTGTTAATTCTTTGATCAACTCAAAATTCCGAACATCGCTTTTGACAAGTTTTATATTCGGATATTTTTTTAAATAATTCCAATTATAATCAAAACAAATATCACTTTTTCCCAGAATCTCTGCGCGTGAAAGATTATCAATTACTATAACATCATATCCAAGAAGTGCAAGTTTTTCAGCAACATGCGAACCAATAAATCCTGCTCCTCCAGTTACTAATGCTTTATTAGACATATAAACTCCTTCTTATAATTTCAGATTCTTTTTAGGTAGGAATTATTTTTTATATATTGCTTCAATCTCAGCTTCAGAAAGAACCTTATTATAAATTAATATATCATCTATTTTACCTTTAAAATATTCTTCAAGAGTATCCGGTTGAAAAGATTTGCCTATATATAAAATTTCACTGCTTGCAATAGGATCTATTACTTGTGCTGTATATTTATTACCATCAATAAATACTTTTAATTCATTATTTAAATCTCTGGATAAAGCTAGAAAATGCCATTTGCTGTCTCCATCAATTTTCAAATCAGGAACAAAATCATCAAAAAAACTACCCATTCTAAATCTAATTTTTCCATCCCCATTTGCACATACTTGAATTCCATCATATGGATATACAGGCACATTCCATCCAAAAATAGTATCCCATATATCATTAATTGTATCTGATTTAAACCAAAAAATCACAGTAACAGGTAAGTTGATATTAATAGTATTTATTTTGATATAGTCATCAACTCCATCAAAACTATATGCACTATTAGGATTTCCCAATCTATCCGGTGCTAATATAGCTCCATATAAAGTCCCATGATTCCCATTCCCACTTTCATCATTAGCATTCCCATTGAAAGGATAATAAGCAACTTGAATTTCAGATTTAAATGCTATTATTTCTACAGTATCAAAATCATTATATCCTTCATTATCTATAACTGTTAATTTTACACTATAAACACCTGTGGAATCTGCTATAAAAGTTGATTTAGTTGAATCTGATTCATATAAAACAGCATCGCTTCCATTTGGTACTGATATGAATGACCATTTATATGTTATTTTATCGCCATCAAGGTCACTGCTATTAGTTCCATCCAATGTAACCTGTGAACCAGCAGTTACATATTGATCAAATCCTGCGTTTGCAATAGGAGCATTATTAAGAACTTTGACTTCAGTTGTTGCCGTTGCTATTGCACCATCATTATCAGTAACTCTAACTTTTGGAGCATAAACACCCTTATTTTGAAAAATATAATTTATAGTATTTACATTTGTATCTTCCTCATAAATATCATCACCATTACAGTCCCATTCATAGTTTACAATACTCCCATCATAATCAGATGCTGCTGCTGTAAATGTAACTTCTAAAGGAGCTTCTCCACTACCGGGTGCGGCAACTAATTCCACAGTTGGAGGTAAATTTGGCATATTCAAATTCAATTTAATTGATGCGATTGCAGTTTCACCTTCATTATCAGTTACTCTAACTTGCGAGATAAAAATATTTTTATTTGAAAATCTATAATTAACTGTATTGGTATCTGTACTTTTATCATAAATACTATCATCATTAAAATCCCATTCATATTTTACAATATAACCATCAGAATCAGTTGCTTCTGCAGTAAAAACATAGTCTAATGGAGCATCTACACTATAAGGTACAGCAGTTAATTTAACAGTTGGAGGGGTATTTTTTTTGCCTATTCCACAGGCTAATGAAAATATTAAAATTAAAATAAATATTATTAATAATGAAATTTTTTTGCACATGTTTCTAGCCCTTATTGTTAGGAATTTTACCATAATTAATTTTTTCAACATTCTGATTTATGCATAACAGATTCAGCAAATAATATTTTATCTTATATATTCCGCTATTTGCATTTCAGTTTTTATTAATTCATTAACTACTGTTGATAAGTCTTTTTTTTTCTTTTCTGCAATTTTTTCCACAAAAGAAATGGTTTTAGAATCAAGATAAATAGGTAGGTTAAATATTGCATCTTTATTGAAAAATTTTCCTCTTTCACCTTTTGAAAAATCATATTCTTTTCTCATTTTCATATCTCCACATTAATAATTATATTCTTTAACAATAATATAACATGAATGATTGAACAGTCAATCTTTTATTAATTTTTTAATTGATATTTATTATTATAGTATTGTCATTAAAATTATTAAATGAAAGACAATCAATAAAATTTTATTGACATATATGTTTTTCCATGATTAAATACTAAACAGAAATTTTGATTTTCCTATACCTAAAAAAAATAAAGTAAATTCACTCCCTCCTCCTGTATTTGGAGAAAAATATGAAAATAGAAGCTTTTGTCCTTTGTGATGCGGCAACTAATTACCAGGGGAAATTGAATCTATTAGGTACATTTGATACGATATTCACAAATAATCTGCCAATTTTATATCCTTTCTGTTCCATAGCTGTCAGACTACGATTTTCACAGATTGAAGAAGGCGAGCATAAACTTACTATTAATTTCAGCGATACGGCAGGGAAATTAATTATACAACCATTAAATGCAAATATGAAAGTTTCATTCAGCAAAGATGGGCCAAAATCAATTGCAACTAATATGATATTAAATATTCAAGGACTAAAACTGGAAAATTTTGGAGAGTATACAATTAGTCTTGCTATTGATGGAAGGCATGAAAGTTCTCTCCCTCTTTTTATTAAAGAAACTCCTAAAAATGTTAAGGAAACATCTGAACCAAGTCAATATAATTGAGAGGTATATTACTCTTTATGATAACTAAATTCGGACATCGCGGCGCAAAAGGATATGAACCTGAAAATACTCTATTATCTTTTAAAAAAGCGCTGGAATTAAATATTGATTTTATTGAATTAGATGTATTTATATGCAAGACCGGTGAAATTGTTATAATTCATAATGATCGAATTGATAGAACAACAAATGGCAAAGGGTATATTTCTGAAAAAACTTTCGATGAACTGCGGAAATATGATGCTGGCAAAGGACAAAAAATTCCAACTCTGAATGAAGTATTGAATTTAGTTGACAGGAAAGTAAAAGTAAACATAGAACTTAAAGGCGAAGGAACAGCAAAGCCTGTAGCCAGCATTATTGAAGAATATGTTAGCAAAAAAGGATGGGAATTTGATGATTTTCTGATATCATCATTTAATCATTACGAATTAAAAGATTTCATTAAAATAAATCCTGAGGTGAAAATAGGCGCATTAATCGCAGGTATTCCGCTTGGTTATTCAAAATTTGCTGAAAAATTAAATGCATATTCTGTTCATCTTTCTAAAGATTTTATAAATAAAAAATTTGTTGGCGATGCTCATAAAAGAGGGATGAAAACTTTTGTATATACAGTAAATGATTCTACTGAAATTAATCGGATGAAAGCACTTGGTGTTGATGGAATTTTTTCTGATTACCCTGATAGGTTACTTGGAATATAATGGTAAATATGGATATTCAAAAATCTAGAGATTATTATAATGATCTGGAAAAAAAAGAAAAAAATAACTGGTGGTATTGGGGAAAAGAAAAAATTTTACTGGAATTAATGTCCTTCTATTTAAAGGAAAACAAATCCAGAAAAATTTTAGATCTTGGGTGTGAAATTGGAACATATTATAATCCTTTAGCCAAATTTGGTGAAGTAATTGGAATAGATTATTCTTATGAGGCATTATTTTTTTGTAAAAATGACCGGAATTTCAGCAATGTGATTCAAGCAAATGGTGAAAAAATGCCTTTTAAGGAGAATAGTTTTGATGTTATTGCAGGATTGGATATTTTTGAACATTTTGAAAATGATATAGATGCGTTAAAAGAATTTAATTATATATTAAAACCCGGAGGTTTATTAATATTATTTATTGCAGCAAAAAAATCTTTATGGTGCAAACATGATATTTACGCCGGGCATAAAAAAAGATATGAAAAAGATGAAGTAATAAAAAAGATTTCTCCTTTTTTTAAAATTGAAAAAATTACTTTTAGTAATTTTTTTATCTATCCCTTAGTATATTTTGTAAGACAAATAGAGAGGAAATTCCCTGGTTTGCAAAAAGACAAATCTGATTTTGGAGAAACTATCCTCCCAATTGAGTTATTGCTAAGACTATTATATCTCATCGAAGCTAAAACAATAAATTTTTTAAATTATCCATTCGGTGTTTCCCTCATATGTGTTGCAAGAAAAACATGAGTATATTATATGTCAAATAAAACTCCAATCATGATTATGGGCTGCACCAGCGACGCAGGTAAATCTTTTTTAGTCACAGCCCTGTGCCGTTATTTTGCCAATCTGGGATTGCGCGTGTCTCCGTTTAAAGCCCAAAATATGAGCAATAATGCAGCAGTTACAAAAGAAGGCTTGGAAATCGGCCGGGCGCAATATTTACAGGCTTTAGCCGCCAGAGAGACTCCTCAAGCGCGCATGAATCCGGTTCTGCTCAAACCCAGCAGCGATACATACAGCCAGGCAATTGTCATGGGTAAATACGACCCAATAATTACTAAAATGCAGTGGATGGAACGCAAAACTCATCTCTGGCCTATTGTTCAAAGCGCTCTAGATAGTTTAATAACAGATTATGATCTGGTAATAATTGAAGGTGCTGGCAGCACGGCAGAAATAAATTTACGTGAAGGCGATATTGTTAATATGAGTATTGCTCTGGAATGTCAGGCTGATGTTTATCTGGTTGCGGATATTGACCGGGGCGGAGCTTTTGCTCATCTTCTCGGAACATGGATGTGTTTGGAACCAGAAGAACGAAAATTAATTAAAGGTTTTGTACTTAATAAATTTCGCGGGAACCAAAATCTGCTGGGTAATGCTATGAATTGGTTAAAAGAACGTACAAATATACCAACTGTGGCTATTATTCCAATGATTAATCATCATTTACCGGAAGAAGACACTCTGCATTATCGAGCACAACCTATTACAGGACAAATTAATATTGCTCTGATTGTTTATCCTTACGCCAGCAATCTCGACGAATTTGATCCGCTTATCCATGAAAACGGGATAACAGTGGTGCCTATACGTGATTTTGTTCCTCTGAAAAATTATGATGCTATTATCCTGCCGGGCAGTAAAAATACAGCAGAGAGTTTGCGATATTTACAAAAAAATGGTTTTGCCGAGGAGATAAAACAAATAGCTGAATCCAACAAACCGATTTTTGCCGTATGCGGTGGAATGCAATTATTAGGCAAATATATTTATGATCCGGATAATATAGAAAGCGGAGATATTGAAGGGCTGGGAATACTTGATATAACAACAACACTCGCTCCAGATAAAACCACTCTTCAACGTCAGGTTCGTTGGATACAGGGAAATATTATTGTCCAGGGCTATGAAATCCATCATGGTAGGACACAAGCTGGGAATCAGATAAAAATTCATTTAGAAGAAGGACTCGGCTGGCAACAGGGCAATATTCACGCAGTATATTTACACGGTTTATTAGAAAATACGTCTTATCGCCAATACTTTCTTGCACAACTCGGCTGGCAAGGTAAAGCAAATGATTGGCACATACAATTAGATTCTCAAATTGAACTTGCTGCTAAATTGATTAAAACATCGGGATGGTTCTGATTTACCACAAAAATTTCATAATTCAAAATCCTCTGGAGAAAAAGAGAATTTTGTGATAGTATTATAGCATGAATAGTGAAACAGTATTAATATATACCTTAGGTTTTTTTATTTATTTCAATATTAAGGTGGTCCTTTTTTTCGCTTTTTTTAATCACGCTAAAAAAATAGTAAGACAAAAAAATAATCCTAATACTAAAAAAACAGAGATTTCTGAAGCCAAACTGCGTGAGTGGTTTGAAAACAGCACATTTAAAAAAATTTCCAAAATAGAATATTCTGAAGAATTAGCAAGATTAATGTTTTCTGTTAATAAATCACATCACTTTTCTCCTCCAGCAGTAAAACCTAAAGCTAAAAAAACTACGGAAAAAATTCAAATTGGAGATTTAACCATCCTTTCTGGAATAACACCTAAAAATATAATTATTTCTGCTACTGGTAAAAAAGATTCCCAATCCTCAAAAAATAATAAAATTCGAGAAAATAAAATTAATAAAAAATTAATTAAAATGTAATTTAAAATTACAAAATGCCGAAAATATTTAAAAAAGGAAATAAAAAATTAACCACAGAGAACACAGAGTTTATCTGGAAGTACCAAGAATACCCTGCAGTTTACTGCAGGGATGAATTGGCAC
>CAYWFU010000041.1:0-23950 GCA_964457585.1 uncultured bacterium
AAAAAAATTCCAAAATTGATTTGACCCAGTCTGTCTGCCGCAGGGTTCTTCATTTATAAATCAATCTTTTATTTCTTTTGCCATAGAAATAATATCAGCCAGTTTTTGAAGGGCTTCAATAGGAGTTGTATTATTAATATTAATTTTTACAATTTCATTTACAAGTTTTTTCTTGTTTTCTGATTCAATAAATAAATCTAATTGTAAACTTTCGTCTTTATCATGAGTATGAGCTAGTTTTGGTTTTCCGATATCATCTAAACTATTATCTTCTAATTCTCTTAAAATTTCTTTTGCTCTATTAATTACTTTTTGCGGTAATCCTGCCAGTCTTGCGACTTGAATTCCATAGCTTTTATCTGCACCGCCTTCAACAATTTTTCGTAAAAAAATTATCTCATCATTCCATTCACGAACTGCAATATTATAATTTTTTACTCTTGAAAGTGTCAAAGCCAGTTCAGTCAGCTCATGATAATGTGTTGCAAAAAGAGTTTTGGTGCCAAGTTTTTCATTATTATGGAGATATTCAACTGTTGCCCATGCAATGCTTAAACCATCAAAAGTACTTGTTCCGCGTCCAATTTCATCAAGTATAATTAAACTTTTAGGAGTAGCATTATGTAAAATATTGGCTGTTTCATTCATTTCTACCAGAAACGTACTTTCTCCGCGAGCAATATTATCTGAAGCTCCAATACGGGTAAATATTCTGTCAACAATACCTATATGTGCGGATGAAGCTGGAATAAAGCTTCCCATTTGCGCCATAAGTACAATTAATGCTACCTGCCGGATATAAGTAGATTTACCAGCCATATTCGGCCCTGTTATTATCAATATCTGATTTTCTTTATTTTCTAATTTTGTATCATTCGGGATAAAAACATTTTTTTCGTGCAGATTTTCAACAACAGGATGTCTTCCATTAATTATTTCAATAATATCAGATTCATCAACAATCGGTTTTATATAATTATTTTTACGGGCAATATTAGCTAATGCAGTTAATAAATCTGTTAAAGCAATAAAATATGCGCATGTTTTAATATCTGTGTTGTAATTTAGAATTTCCAGTCTTATATTTTCAAAAATTTCATTTTCTTTTAATTTAATTTTTTCATCTGCATTTAAAATGCGATCTTCAAACTCTTTTAAAGCAGGAGTTATAAATCGTTCATTGTTAACCAGTGTCTGTTTGCGAATATAATCTTCCGGAACAAAATCTAAATTCGATTTGCTTATTTCTATGTAGTATCCGAAAATATTATTAAATCTGATTTTGAGAGATTTAATTCCTGTTCGTTCTCTTTCAGAATTTTCCAGACGTGATACCCAGTTTTTACCTTCTTTAACTATTTCTCTTAATTCATCAAGTTCCTTGTTAAATCCTGACTTTACGAAACCTCCATCCCTTATTTTAAGCGGAGGTTCATCAATGATACTTTTATCTAAAAGTTCAATTAAAATTGTTAAGTTTGGGATTGATTTTTTTATTTCTTCGTATATTTGTTTCCATAATACAGCATTTAAAACAGAAAAAAGTTCAGGCAAATCTAAAATTTTTTTCAAAGAAAATTTAAGGCTTACTAAATCGCGCGGATTTACATTATTTACAGCAATTCTGCCCATTATTCTTTCAATATCAAAAATATCTTTTAAAACTTCCTTAATATTCAGCAAATTAATACTATCAATATAAAGCTCTTCAATGGCATTTAAACGTTTATTTATTTCTTCACAATTTATTAAAGGCTGTAATATCCACTCTTGAAGCAATCTGCCACCCATGGCTGTTTCGGTATTATCCAATATTGAGATAAGAGATGAATCTTTTTTTCCCGCATCATAAATTGCACTGGATTTTAGTAATTCTAAATTATGCTGTGTATATCTATCCAGAAGCATATAATTACTTAAATGTTCCACATTTAATTTATTGATATGAGGAAGAGGCTGTTTTCTTTTTTCAGTTAAATACGCAATAATCGCTCCGCTGGCTCGAATCAATAATGTTTCACTTTCAGTTATACCAAAACCTTTTAATGAATGGGTTTTAAAATGTTTAAGAAGAGTCTCAAGCGCAGAATCATATGAGAAAAAAAAGTCATCGCATTCGCAAATTTTTAAACCAGAAATCGATTTTTTAAGTATATTAATTACCGGATCATTTAACAGTGTTAATCCAATAATACATTCGCTTGGATTAATTTTCTGTATTACATCCCCGAGCTTTGAAATTTCTGATGGATTTAAAGCTAATACCTTGAATTCACCTGTGGAAATATCTATTTCTCCAATCCCTATTCCTTCTGAAGTATGGATTATAGAAATGAAATAATTATTTGATTTCTCTTCCAAAAATGATGATTCAGTGGCTGTTCCCGGAGAAATGACTCTAACCACTTCACGTTTTACAATACCTTTTGCTTCTTTAGGATCTTCAACCTGTTCACATATAGCTACATTATAACCATTTTTTAAAAGTTTATTTATATAAAAGTCAGAAGCATGATAAGGGATACCAGCGAGTGGGACACGATTATTTTTTCCGGCTTGTTTAGCAGTAAGGGCTATTTCCAGCACTTGAGAAGTTATTTTTGCATCTTCATAAAAAGTCTCGTAAAAATCACCGACTCTATAAAATAAAATTGCATCCAGATAGTTCTTTTTTATATTTGCATACTGCTCCATTAAGGGAGAAACATCATTATTACTCATAAACTATTTTACCGCAAACTGGACACTTCCAGAAAAAATCATTTTGATGGTGCTTGCATCTTTGACAGGAATATTTATTATCTTTTTCAATTTTAGTAAAAATAATTTCAATTTCATTAAAAAAAGATTCGAGTTTCTTTTCTTCTTTATAAATTCTAAATACATTCTGCCCGATCTCATTGGTAACAAATCCATGCTGCAAGCTTTCTCTATATTCAGTTAAAGCATTTACAAAATTCCCCATATTAAAATATAAATCACCAAGCGCAGCATGTGTTACAGCACTTTTTGGATCAGCCTTAAGTATTTTTTCATAAATAGATATCATTTTCTCGTATTCATTATTTTCAAAATAAGCTTTTTCCAGTCTTTTAAAAACAGTAAATGCAAGATTGGGTTTAATGTTTACTGCTTTTTCCCATTCTGCAATTGCATCTTTCGTATTATTTTCATTTAAAATATCGCCCAGAACAATATAAGCTAAAATACATGATTCATCTTCATCGCGAGCGTCATTAGCAATTTTTTCCGCTTCTTTCAAATGTCTTTTTTTATAATAGTCTTCTGCTTTTAATGATAATAAATAAGCTGAATAAACTTTATCATCTTTCCCTGTAATATCTTTTAATTTTTTTTGGATTTTAAGAGCATTATCCCAATCTTTCTTTTTTTCATATAAATTTCTAAGAGCTTCAACCGATTCGATATCATTACTAGAAATATCCAGAACTTTATTATATATTTCAATTGCTTTATCATTTTTGCCGAGCTTATTATATATTTTCCCGCAGCCACGATATGCCCTGATTAATTCATCGTTTGAAATTCCAGTACGCATTGTAACTATTTCAAATATTTTTAATGCTTTCACATAATTACCATGATTATATTTTATTTCAGCCAGTCTTTGATATGCCATTATATTTTCAGGATTAATATCTACTGTATCCATCAATAATTCCTGCGCTTTTTTTAAATCTCCATCCATTATTGAATTAAGAGCTTTAATATAATTTTCATCCGGCTTTTCTATAATAATTTTGGTCTTTTGTAAAAATTTTTTAGTAAAAACAACTCCTCCCAAAAAACCTATTATGATTATGAGTATACTATCTAACATTGCTTTCTCCTCAATAAGAGATCATTCATCATCTTTTATCTGTAAATATCTTAAGTATTTCAATTCTTCATTTTGTTTAGAAATCTTCTCACGTAAAATTTTCATTTCTTTTCTTATTCTTAGCTGGTTTAATCCCGCAATTATTGTTCCAAGAATAAAACCTAAAAGAATAGAAAAAAGAATAAGAAAGGCTAATGAAACAGGGATTGTATAAGTTAAAAACTTTATACTAACTATTGCCCAGTTCTGAGCTGAAAAAGCAACAAATATTAATATTACAAATAAACTTAATATGAATTTCCACTGCATAATGTTCTCCCAATAATATTAAAAGTATATTTCTTTCCATTTTTTTAAACTACTAATAGCTTCTCCGGCAATTAATTGATATCTCTGTTCTTTATTTCTTATACGTTTAATATCATCATTTGTATATATAATCCCATAGTTTATATTCATAGGCTGGAAAAAGTCAAGTTTTGAAGAAGAAATATATGATAATAAAGCTCCGCATGCAGTGTTGGATGGCGGACTTTCTGTATGTTTACCCTGTATATAATTTGCCGCATTTATTCCTGTAATCAGCCCTGAAGATGTTGATTCTACATAGCCTTCAACCCCTGTCATCTGACCGGCAAAAAAAATTTTAGGATTGCTTTTTAGCTGAGACATTTCATTTAATAGTTTTGGGGAATTAATAAATGTATTTCTATGCATACTGCCAAATCTTACAAATTCAGCATTTTTAAGTCCTGGAATCATACGAAATATTCTGTCTTGCTCTTTCCATATAAGACGGGTTTGAAAACCAACTATATTATATAAACTGCCGATTTTATTGTCCTGCCTTAATTGCACAACAGCAAAAGGTATTTTCCCTGTTTCAGGATCAGCTAATCCGACAGGTTTCATTGGTCCAAAAAGTAAAGTATCTTTCCCTCTTTCTGCCATTTGTTCAATAGGCATACATCCATCAAAAAAAACACCTTTTTCAAAATCCTTCAAAGGGTATTTTTCCCCTGAATTTAATTCTTTTACAAAAGAATAATATTCTTCTTCAGTTAATGCACAATTTAAATAATCCTTAGTGCCGCCTTTATCATAGCGTGATGCTTTGAAAATTTTTGACATATCAATACTGTCATATTCAACTATTGGAGCAATTGCATCATAAAAATACAGATACGATTCACCTGTAAAATTTTTTATTTCTATAGATAATGCCTGTGATGTAAGCGGACCGGTTGCAATTATAACTATTCTATCTCCCGGAATTTCAATAACTTCTTCTCTAATAACTTTAATATTTTTATTATTATAAACTTTATTGGTAATTCTATTTGCAAATTCTTCTCTATCAACTGCTAATGCAAGCCCTGCCGGGACTCTTGTTTCATCAGCGATTTCTATTATTAATGATTCTAAAACACGCAATTCTTCTTTTAGAAGTCCTACAGCATTTGTAATCGCATTAGAACGCAGGGAATTGCTGCATACTAATTCCGATAAATGATCTGTAGTATGCGCCGGAGTCATTCTATTTGGACGCATTTCATAAAGCTGAACCTGAATCCCTCTACGAGCTAACTGCCAGCTTGCTTCACAGCCAGCCAGTCCGCCTCCAATTACAGTAACAAAATCCTCCATGCAATTAACTCCTTAATTTATGAATATTCATTCTTGAATAAAGTGTACGTCTTGTAATCCCCAGCAATTTAGCTGCTTCAGTTTTATTATTACCAGCTTTAGCTAATGCCTGAATAATTAAATTCTTCTCTAATTCTTCAAGTGAAAGACCAGATGACGGAAGCTCATGAAAGTTGATATTGCTTTCTCTTATATGAATTGGAATTATTTCGGGAGTGATTTGTTTTCCCTGTGACAGGATTAACAATCTTTCGATAATATTTTCCAATTCTCTAATATTTCCGGGCCAGTTATATTTAGTTAACAACTTTATCGATTCAGAAGTAATTAATTCTTGAGGTTGTTTCAATTTATTAAAAAAATATTTTATTAATTCAGGAATATCCTCTTTATGCTCTCTTAATGGAGGAATATGGATTGGATAGACACTTAGGCGATAATAAAGATCTTCTCTAAAATGTTTTTCTTTCACTTCATTTTCAAGATTTTTATTTGTTGCAGCTATAATTCTAGCTTTAAATTTAATAGGTTTTACTCCTCCTAAACGCAAAAATTCTTTTTCCTGCAATACTCGCAAGAGTTTTACCTGTAATGCCATAGATAACTCGCCAATTTCATCTAAAAAAATAGTCCCTTCACCGGCTATTTCCATAAGTCCTGCTTTTGTTTTATCAGCGCCGGTAAAAGCGCCTTTTTCATAACCAAACAATTCACTTTCAAGTAAATTCTCAGGTATTGCAGCACAGTTAATAGCTATAAAAGGATTTTTATCATTTTTACTAAACCTGTGTAAAGAACGTGCAACCAGTTCTTTTCCTGTACCGCTTTCACCTGTAATTAATACCGTTGTCTCATAAGGTGCTACTTTTTCTATCAGTACCTGTATCTCTTGCATACATGGACTGCTTCCTATCATTATTTTATTTTCAAGCCGTTCACGAAAAGATAGATTCTCTTCAAGCAATCTATTTTTTTCAACAATTTTAGAAAGCATTATTTTCAACTCATCCATCTCAAAAGGTTTTATAATATAATCATAAGCGCCTTTTTTCATGGCAGATACTGCTGTAGCTGCTTCTGCATATGCTGTCATTATAATTACTTCAGTTTTTAAAAAATTTTTTTTTATAAAATCTAAAATCTCGAGTCCCTCTATCTCAGGCATTTTTAAATCTGTAATTACAATTGAATAAAATTTTTCTTTAAGCTCTATTAAAGCAGATTTAGGATTATTAAAAGTATTAACATTATATCCTTCTTCAGTTAAAATAATTTTTAATATTTTCAGCATTTTTTCTTCATCATCAATTATCATTATATCTATCACTGATTACTATCTCCTAATTTACTGCGCATAGGTTTTTAAAGTAAATTATACTTTTTCTTAGAAAGTTTTTCATCAATTTCACCAACAATTTCTTCAAGCAAATCTTCTATTGTTACAAGTCCAATGGGTTTATCCTGTTTATCTACCACAATTGCAATTTGAATCATCTTTGTTTGAAAGTTGTGCAGTAATTCATTTATCATTGTATCTTCATTTGTTTTAAATGGTTCTCTTAAACAGTCATTTATAGTAATAAGTAAATTCTCTTTTATACAATACAATATATCACGTTCATAAATTATTCCTAAAATATTATTAAAATTTGAATCATAAATAGGAATTCGGGAATGCCCTTTTATAATTATAAGTTCTATAAGTTCCTTAATACTCATACTAATATGACCGCATATCATTCTTTCTTTAGGTGTCATCACGGATTTTACATTTGTATCATGAAAACGAAAAATCCTATGCAGCATTTCTTTCTCTGATTTTTCCACAACACCTTCTTTATGTCCAATATCAATCATCATTTTTATATCTTGTTCTGTTACTACTTCTGCTGTTTGATGTCCAGGCAGATGAAATAATTTAATAACAAAATTGGAAATTATTACAAGTAATTTAACTAATGGAGAAAAAATATTTGCCAAAAAGTTTAATGGTTTAATTACATTTATTGCTAATTCCTCTGAACTTCTGCGTGCTGAATTTTTGGGAACTATTTCTCCAAAAATTAATAAAATTAAAGTTATAAAAGATGTACCTATCCAGATGTTAATTTTTGGGAAATAAGTAATATTTATCCAGGTTGTCATAGAAGAAGCTGTTATATTAATAATATTGTTAAGAATTAAAATAATTGTTATTATTCGAGCAGGATCTGAAAGCCAGATATTCAATCCGGATGATTTATCTCCTCTTTCATTTATAAGATGCTTAATTCGCAATTTGGAAATTGAAGTTAACGCAGTTTCACTTGCAGAAAAAAATGCGGATAATAAAATAAGTAAAAGTAAAATTATAATATAAACTACTATAAACATTAGATTCTCCACAATGATTTTAAAATCAGTTCTTCTTGAATATCTTCCATTATTTTTTTATCTTTTTTTCGGATATGGTCATATCCCAAAAGATGTAATATACCATGAATAATTAATAATTTGAATTCTTCATTGAAAGTATGATTATAAAAAGGAGCTTGAAAAAAGGCTTTTTCTGTTGAAATAACTATATCACCTAAAATTTCAGGATTAAAATTTCCGCCTTCTCCTTCAAGCATTGCAAAGGCAAGTACATCAGTAGGACGGTTTAGTTTCCTATATTTTTTATTTAATATCTGTATCTGCTGATTATCTACAAGAGTTAATCCAATTTCTGCATTTTGAGAAATATTTAAATAATACAAAATCTTATGAATAAATTTTTTTATTCCAATTTTATTTATTTTTACTTTATTTTGTTCATTTTTTATTATTATTTGCATAAATTTTATCTAATTTTAGCAATCAATAATAAATTGTCAAGAAAAATTAAAATATTAATTAGCAAAAAAAAAAAAAATATGATATATTTGTCCACGATTAAAGGTATAATATATGGATCCCATTACAAATAAGAAACCAATTAACTATTTAATAATCATATTTTCAATATTTTTTTCCTCTCATATTTTCTCTGTTTTTGCTATTCCAAAAATAAATAAAGACCCAATTGTTATTTCTTACCTTGCTTATAGTGAATTTTCAAAAGAATATGTATATTCTGGTGAAATATCAGCTCCGGATTTGGTTTGGATGAACCAGGATGATACTTTATCTATATATGAATCAAGCAAATTGTATCAATATGATGCAGACCTTAATTTAAAAAATATAGTTGAAATTAAAGAAATATCATCCCCTGTTTTAAAAGAAGATTCAACAAAAACAGATCTGGCAAAAAATAAAAATCTAAAAATAATCCTTTCCGCTGATAATAAACAAACTTATTATTTAATAAAAAAAGAATATACTACTAAAGAAAGAGATTTAAAAGAAATTCAAGAAAAAATTTCGGAAATTAAAATAGAAGAGAAAGAATATATCGCATCATTGCAGACTTTAGCTACAGATGAACAAAAAGAAAGAAATAAATTAGATGCCAAAAAATCTCTTCTTAGTGCATCACAGTATACCAATCAACTTAATGAAATCAAAAAAAATCTAGTTGAAAAAAGATATGAAATAGAAAAAAAAATGATCAAGCTTTTTCGCAAGCAAAATGAACTGGATTTAAAAAATGCATTAATAAAAAATAAAAAGAATATTATTGAAATTCAAATTATTGATAATAGTAAAAATATTGAAATTAAAAATTTTATTTTTCCTGAAAATTTCTGGGGAATTAATATTTTCGAATTAGAATCACTTACTATTGACGCAAGTGGCGTTTTTTATGGATACAAAAAAGATGATAATCGTATATATATATTTGATTTCACGTGTGAATTATTATCCAGTTTTATAATTGATTTTTCTCCTCAAAAAATTTTAGTGGATAAAAATCAGAATATTTATATAGCCAATTTAAATAAAATATCCCAATTTAAACCTACTGGTTTTGCACGGGGATATCTTCAGCCCATAAACAATAATTTAAATGTTATTGGCTCAATCATGGAAGAAACAACATGGAGCGGAACTGTAAATATAACAGGTGAAACAAGAGTAGAACCAGGTGCAATATTAAATATTTTACCTGGTACAAAAATAGTTTTCAGTAAAGGAATTGCAAAATTAAATATATTTGGTACTGTAAGAGCTAGTGGGAAAAAAGATTCTTATATTATTTTCACTTCTGACACACCTTATCCTTTTGGTGAAATTAATATTTATGCTGATAACCAGCAGGAAGCTTCTATTTTTTCTTTTTGTCGTTTTGAAGCAATGCAATACGCTTTGCGGATTTATGATTCATCTCCTGAAATTACTCATAGCATATTTACCAGCAATGAAGATGGAATATGGTATCAAAGCTCAAATCAAAATTTTATTACAAAATGTTTAATCACCAAAAATACAATTAAAAACAATCTTGTAGGAGTCCTATTCATCTTTTTAATATCCGGCAATAACCCATCTTTTGAATATAATAATATTTATGAAAATAAAAGAAGTAATTTTGTTTATAAAAATAAAGAACCTTTGAAGGTTAACGATAATTTTTGGGGAATAGAAGATATTGATAAAATAACAAAAACAATTACTATTGAGTCAAAAGAAGATGAAAAAATTGATGTGATTTTACATCCTGTATTGCCTATACCTTTTGATATTACAGTAGAAGAATGAATTTAAAAATATGAGCAATAAAAAAGTTTCTCTCGTCAAAGGAAATAATAGAAAAATAAATATTATAAAAGCTTTAGATTTAATTTCATCTGATTTAAATAATTTAAAAAATGCAAAAAAAATTTTAATAAAACCAAATTTAACTGATATTAATAATCAAACAGCTAACACACATTTTGAAGCTGTTGAAGCTGTTATTGAATTTATAAATAATAATTTACCAGGGAAAAGTATAATTATCGGCGAAAGCAGCGGAAGCGCTTTCTATCGAAAAAAAACAACAATTGATATATTTAAAATTTTTCAATATGATAAACTTGAAAAAAAATTTTCTAATGTAAAACTTGAAAGTTTTGACGAATGCAAAGAGTTCATACAGGTACAAATAAAAACTGCTGTTGGGATTACACATCTGCGTATTGCAAAAATTTATCAGAACTATGATTATAAAATATCAGTTGCTCCTCCTAAAACTCACAATTTTGCGATTGCCACATTAGGAATAAAAAATATGGCAGGATTTATTAAACAGGAAGATATGTCCACAATACATGGAATGAAAGGTGGAATTGAAGTTAACGCTCCTAAAACTTTTTTCGATAAACTGCCCAAAGGAACCGTTTCTTACATAAGACGCAAATTGCCTAACTGGTTTGTTAATTTTCTATTTAATCATTTTAAAACTTATATAAAAGCTATTAAAGTAATACACCATAATATTCTTGCTGTTTCAAAAATTGTTTGGCCAGATTTAGTCGTCATAGACGGATTTATTGGTATGGAAGGAGATGGTCCTATCGATGGCAATGCAGTTAATCTTGGAATTGCTATCGCATCAAGTGACGCCTTAAAAGCAGATGGGTTGGCAGCTAGAGTTATGGGACTTAATCCAGAAGAGATTGGATATATGTTTTATATGCAAAAAGAAGGTTTAGGTGATTACTCTATTAATGGACTAATAGGTGAATCCATAGAAAGTGTTCAAAAAAAATTCAAACTTCATGGTTGTTATGAGATTCAGAAGGAATGGAGAGATTAATACATTAAATTAAGTAGGTTAAGGTTAAGGTGCCCGTTTAGTCTTTGGGTTAGGTTTTCTCAGGCCTTTAACCCTTACCTAACTCCTAAACTGGCCTCCTTACCTTCACCTTTACCTTTCTTTTTTATACTTTCAATTTCCTGTACATAAATATAGAGGCACAGAGTTTTTTGGTTCTCTTTTAAACTTTGTGCTTTTGCTACTTTGTGCCTTTATATCTTATTGAACTGTAACATTTGCTTTTTCAATAATTACATTATATTTATAACCTGCACCAAAATCTTTATCTGTAGCTAAAATACCTGTAGCAACAACTTTATCTCCAACTTTTGGTTGTGCCTGGGTTGTAACAGTAATATCATCAGACCCTTTGCTTCCTGTCCCATCCTGGATATGAATCCAATTGCTTCCAAGAATTCCCATGCTTATTTTAGCAACTTTTCCAGCAACTGTTACTTCTTTATTGTTTAATTCAGCTTTTTTAGCAAAAACATTTGCAATTGATATGGCATTTGCTGATGAAACCGCTGTTGGTGCTGCAGGTGCTTCTGTTGCGGCTGGAGCAACGTCTTCAGCTGGAGCTGTTGGTCCTGCTTCTTCAACAACTGGAGCAGTAGCATTCTCAGTTTTACTTTGCACCTTATTATCGCAACCAACAAATACAAATACAACAAAAACTAATACTGATACTAATAACATTCTTACATTTTCCATTCTAATTATCTCCTTGTAAAAGTAAATTTAATAATGTATAATACATTTATTATACATAAAAAATGATTATATATTTAAACATAGAAATTATGTTCAAGTCAAGTTAATTTTTCGCAAGTCCTTTTTTTCACAGACCCTAAGTTCAAAATTTTGATTGACTTTTGTTTAAAATATTGTATATAGTACTTACTGTCTAAATTAATAATTAATAAAAAAAGGAGATTATAATGAAGATTTATGTTGGAAATTTGTCGTATGAAGTTACAGAAGAAGATTTAAAAAGCACTTTCGGTCAATATGGACAGGTAGAGTCTGCGACCGTTATAAAAGATAGAACTACAGATAGATCAAAAGGATTTGGTTTTGTAGAAATGCCTACTCCTGAAGCAAAACTTGCTATTGAAGCTCTAAACGGCAAAGATCTAAAAGGAAGAAATCTTAATGTAAATGAAGCTCGTCCTATGGAAAGCCACGGTGGAAAAAGAAATTTTGGCGGGAAAAGAAATTTCGGAAATGATGATAGAAAAGGTGGTTTTGGCGGCGGTAGAGGTGGATATGGCGGAGGAAAAGGCGGTTTTAACAATAATGGGAGAAATAACAGAGGCAGTCGTGGCGGCGATAGATAAATGTTCTACCCTGTGATAGAGCAGCAATGGCATTGACACTAAATTGACGATTGAGCATTGAGCATTGACAATTGAGCATTAAGAGCTAAAATAATACTATGGCAAAAGGCGATGATATTCAAGAAAGATTAATCAATTTTGCAGTGAGAATAATCAATCTCAATTCATCACTGTCGAATACTCAAGCAGGATGGTTTAATGCTCAATGCTCAATTGTCAATGCTCAATGCTCAATTTAATAATATATTTAGTGTCAATGCCATTGACCGCAGGGTATCTTAGTTTAAAAAGGGAAATCCCAATGTCTTTACAAAAAAATAAAAAATTTATATTTGAAGATGGGGTTAATAAACTCGAAGAAATAGTACAGAAGCTTGAATCAGGGAATCTCACTCTCAATGATTCCTTAAAATATTTTGAAGAAGGAATTATGTTGTCACGTCTTTGTACTAAACAGTTAAATGAAGTTGAAAAAAGAATTGAAATTCTAATTAAAAATGAACATGGGGATTTAATTCCAAAACCTTTTATAGATAAAAAAACAGATAACGAAGATTCAGATACAATATTATTAAATTCTGAAATAGAAAAAGATAAACCTGAAATAAAAAATAATTTTGAAAATCAAGCTAAAATAGAAGATGATAGTCAGGATAAGCTATTTTAAAGGTAATATTACCATGACTTTCGTCCCTTTGCCTTCCTCACTTTTTATCATTACTGAACCACCATGAGCTTCAACAATATTTTTCACAATAAAAAGTCCGAGTCCATAACCTTTAATCTTTTGTGTTTCTGATGAACGTTTATATTTTTCAAATATATTTTTAATTTCTTTTTCAGGGATACCTATCCCATGATCTTCAATAGAAATCTCCAAATATTTTTTTTGTTTTATAACATTAAGATAAATATCCCTACCAGGACCATTAGGAGAATATTTTATGGCATTTGAAAAAATATTATGAAAAACTCTTTCAATTTGCAGTTCATCAGCAAAAATTAACGGGATATTCTCTTCATAAAAACTCTGAATAGAAATTTGTTTTCCAACAGCTTGCGTTTGTATATCTTTAACAATATCATTCAATACTTTTTTGATATCTATTTGTTTCAAATTTAACTCTGTCTTTAATGTTTCTAATTTACTGATTGTTAAAAAATTTTCTATTAAATTAAGCATTCTATAGCCATTAAATTTTATTCTTTCTAAATAACTGCGGCATGTTTCATCAATAGCTAAATTCTTATTATCAATACATAGTGAGGCAAAGCCCAATATAGATGTCAATGGAGACTTTAAATCATGAGTCATCATAGATACAAAATCACTTTTCATTTGTTCCATCTCTTTGATTTTTGTAATATCTCGAATTGTTTCAACAGTTCCCAATATATTATTGTTTTTATCTTTTAAAAGTATAGCATCTTTTATTACCGGGATTTTTTGTCCATCTTTATTTAGGATATAAGTTTCCTTTACAATTTGACATTTAATTTTTTCTTTTGCTTCAGAAGAATTTAAAAAAGCACAATTGAGAGTACAATTTGGGCACCTAAAAATTTCAACACAAGTTTTATTAGTAATTTCCTCTTTTTTATATCCACTAATTTCTTCAGCAGCATGATTGAAATATATTATTTTTTGTTCATTATTAACAGTAAACAGTCCTTCACCCATTGTCTGCATAATACTTTCTAATTCTTCAGTGCGCGTCTGCACTTTTTCTTCTAATTTTTCTGTTAAATCTTTTAATCTTGTATTAATTTTTAGCAGTTTTTCGTTATTTATACTTAATTCATCTTCTTTCCTCTTAAGTGTTTGGCTCATATTATTGAAAGAATTTGTTAACAATCCGAATTCATCTTTATAAATTACAGGAATTATATAATTAAGATTTCCTGAACTTACCTCCTTTACTCCATTTAATAAAAAGCTTATTTTTTTATGTAAAGTTTTAAAAAGATATGCAGTAATAATTGCAGTTACTAAAAATCCAAGTATAAAAACAAAAATAATGGTATTAATCGCTTTAGTAGATGACAGATTAATCTGTTGAATGCTTTCTTTATTTTGATAAAAAATAGGGGAGTTATAAATTAAATCATTAAGTGCTTTATCAATTTTGTCGCTGTCTTCAAGCAAATTAATAAGCATTTTTTTATCCGTTTCCAAAGAAACTGCAGATGATGATATTTTTTTAATAATTTCTTGGATTGATACTAATAAATTCTGCCATTTAATATTATTTTTTTCATTGGCAGACTGCTTAATTTCTTGAAGAGTGATATATAAATTATTTATTTTATTTAAGGTAGGATTTAAAGAAGTTGTTTGATTATTATAGTATCTATATAAATCAATTTTTATTTCCTCAATTTGTATATTCAAACGATTAAAAGTACTGGCTATTTTTGTTTCATTCTTTATTTGCTCTTGATTTTTTTTAATAACAATTAAATTTTGCAGAACAATAACGCTTCCTAAAAAAGCAATTATCATAATTATAGACCAGCAAATAAAAATTTCTTTTTTCATAATAAAAAAACCTCTTTCATTTTTAAAATTATAGTTTATAATATATATAATGTAAAGAAAGATTTATAAAATATAGGAGGAAGTCAAATGAATAAACTAAAAAAAATATTAATCTCTTTTTTCCTTTTGATAATTATTTTTTTAATATTTAACAATTTCGCTACCGCGGAAAATAAACCATTAACTCCAAAAGAATTACCATATAAAACGAGTTTGGATGCAGATAATTTATTTATATTATCAAAAGGTTTTGATGAACTTAATGTTCTTGAAACATATACTATGGATATATATTCAAAAAAGGGTAATAATATAATTTTATCAGAAATATGGACATCTAAAGAAATGCCTAATAAAGAATTAATAATCTCTAAAGATACAAAAATTTCTTTAAAAAGCGAGCAGAGTATTTTATATCAGGATAATATAGCATTATATTTTATAACTATTAGATTTTATTTTACTAATATAAATGATCAAAAACTTATTGCTGAATTTACTTATCGTAAAATGTTTTAAATTAAGCCTGATAAATCAGGCAACTACAAAAATTTTAATGTAGAGACGCAAAATTTTGCGTCTCTACTTATCGAGCGTTTCAATTTCCTGTACCTTAAACTAAAATAGCATTTTATGAAAATGGAGTAAATATGGTTATGAAAAATATTAATTATTCTTATCGGAATACTGCCAGGTTACGGCAAATCATTAAAGTTTTTTTAAGGCACGGTTTTGGTGGAATTATTGATAAATTAAAATTAAGTGAATATATCTCGATTTTAAGCAAAATTGAATTATTTAAACAGGATATAGATGATAAAAAACTTACACTGCCAGAAAGAATCAGATTAGCTTTCGAAGAATTAGGCCCGACCTTTGTCAAATTAGGACAATTGTTAAGTACACGTCCAGACTATGTTCCTGCTGAATACATTCAGGAATTTAAAAAACTGCAGGATAATGTACCGCCCTTCCATCATGGAGAAATTGAAAAAATAATAAAAAAAGAATATGGAGCTGATGTAACAACAGATAAATTATTTAAATCTTTTAATTTTAAACCTATTGCTGCTGCTTCAATTGCTCAAGTACACATAGCCACACTCCATACAGGAGAAGAAGTCGCAATAAAAATGCAGCGGCCAAATATTGAAAAAATAATTAAACAGGACATTCGTATTTTATATAAGCTGGCAAGTATATTGGAAAATAATTTGGAAGAAAGCAAGCTTTTTGATCCTATGGGATTGGTTAATGAATTTGAGAAAACAATTCTTAAAGAGCTGGATTTTATTGCTGAGGCTTCAAGCATTGATAAGTTCAGAGAAAACTTTAAAAATTTTAAAGATATTTATATCCCAAAAGTTTACTGGGATTATACAACTCATAATATTCTTGTAATTGAAAGAATTCATGGAATTGAGCTGGATGAAATTGTAAAAATTCAGGAAGCAGGACATAATCCCAAAAAAGTTGCAAGTATTGGATTAAATTGCTTTTGCAAACAGATTATGGAAGATGGATTTTTTCATGCAGATCCTCACCCTGGAAATTCAATGGTTATGGCTGACGGCCGTGTAGCATTAATTGATTACGGGATTACAGGATATCTTGATAAAGATATGATGGAATGTTTAGCTAATATTTTTATTGGTTATGCTGAACATGATTACGACAAATTGATAGAAACTTTTTTTGCTATGGATATTCTGACTGACGATAAATATCTGCCGCTTTTCAAACAGGATTTAAAAGAAACAAGTGAACCATTTTATGGCCGCTCACTTAAACATATCAATATGAGAGAGGTTTTTGACAAAATAATTCAGATTTGTATAAAACATAATATTAAACTTCCAAGAAATTTATTATTATTGTTTAAAACCTTTCTGCAAATAGAAAGCCTTGGAAGAAAACTTGATCCAGAGGTAAGTGTATTAGAAACGGCTAAACCCTATGCAAAACGACTTTTGGAAAAAGGACAGGATCATCATACTATACTAAAAAAATTAAAAAAAGAAGTTACAGAGATGTATTCTTTAATAAAAATAATACCGGATAATGTTAATAAGGTTCTTGTTAAACTAATAGATGGAAAACAACGTATAGAACTTATGCATCTTGGGCTGGATAACATTGATACAGATCTAGTACGCGGGATAAACAGAATTACTGTTGGGATGATAATATCCGCATCATTAATGGGGTCAGCATGGGTTATAAGCGCACGCTCTGATATTTTACTTATTAATATCGTTGGTATAGGAAAAGTTTCTCTTACCACATTATTAGGAATATGCGGTTATAATATAGCTACTATTTTAGGCATATGGTTAGTATTTTCTATTATAAGATCAGGGAAATTGTAATTGAATAAAAATAATATTATAAAAATTGCCGGATATATATTAATAATAATTGGTATAATTTTTTATTTTAAACTTTCCATGAAAACCATGTCTGATTTTAAAGTATATTATAAATCAGCGCAAAGAATAATTGAAAAACAAAATTTGTATCAAACAGAAGATGATTTTTATATGTATAAATACCCTCCATTTTTTGCTTTTTCAATAGCGCCAATCTCATATTTCTCAATAGATACAGCTAGAGGAATATGGTTTTTTTATATGCTTATTTGCTTAATTGGCACAATAATAATATCTAAAAAACTTGTGGGAATAAATACAATCTCGTATTTTTTTATTTTTCTTTTTATATTGAAATTTATTTTACAGGAATTTCATTTAGGACAGGTAAATTTAATAACCTTTTTTTATACTCTTTTAGGAATTTACATAATATTTATGCTGCCTGAATATGAATGGACAGGCGGAATTTTTTTAGCTTATGCTATTGTTGTAAAAATAACACCAATGATTTTCATCCCTTATCTTTTGTTTCGTAAAAAATTTTATGGTCTGATAAGTACAATTCTATTATCAATTCTATTTTTCTTTTTACCGGTTTTAAATTATGGATGGAATAATTTTTCAGATATGTTTTTTAAATGGCGTGAAGTTGTAGGAAATTATTATTATTTTCAAATCTATCACCCCAGTAATCAATCCATTTTTGGAATATTATATAGATTTTTAACACAAAATGACATTATTAATAACAGCTTTAACCTGGAAAAATCACTGGTAAGCTTAATAATTGTATTCATAATATCGATTTTATATTTAATCTTAATTTTTCCAATAATATTCGATTGGAAAAAAAAACAAATACAAGACTATCTTACTTTTGATATAAATGCCTTAGCTTTATTATTTATATATATGACTTTTTTCTCTCCGCATGGATTTATGCAAAATTTTCTTACTGCTATTCCAGCTTATATGTTTTTATATAAAGAGTTTTTTATTCAAGATTTCAATTTTCCAAAAAATAAATCAGATATTTTTATCTGGAAGTGCCAAGAATACCCTGCAGTTTACTGCAGGGATGAATTGGCACAAAATAAAAAAATAAAATATCCCTATCAGAGACAGAAGATACCCTGTGGCTCTGCTACAGGGTTCTTCATTTATTTTAGTATTTTATTTTTATTTTTATTTACAGTTCTTTTAAATTATGAAACAGTCGGTAGAAAAATAGATACTTTATTGTTAAGCTATTCATCAATTGGATTGAGTATTTTTTTAATAATAATTTCTTTAAATATAATTTTATACAAAAATATGTTTAAAAAAAATAAAATTTAATGATATAATATTTCAATGTGTAGGAAATTGAATATGCCCAATAAATTGGGCAACTACAAACATAATGCATTGTAGTTGCTCGATTTATCGAGCATAATTTAAACGGAGAATAATAATGAAAAAAGTTCTTATTACAGGTGGAGCAGGTTTTTTAGGTTCGCATTTGTGCGATTTATTAATTGAAAAAGGGTATTATGTTATTGCAATGGATAATCTTATTACAGGCTCACCGGATAACATTGCACATCTTATAGGTCATAAAAATTTCAGATTTATTCTGCATGATGTAACAAATTATATTTATGTTGAGGAAAAACTTGATGCTATATTGCATTTTGCATCTCCTGCAAGTCCTGTTGATTATCTCGAATATCCAATTCAAACTCTTAAAGTCGGTTCTCTGGGTACACATAAAGCATTAGGGCTTGCAAAAGTTAAAGGATCGGCTTTTCTTCTTGCATCTACATCTGAAGTTTATGGAGATCCGCTTGTGCATCCTCAGCCGGAAACTTATTGGGGAAATGTAAATCCTATTGGACCGAGAGGTGTTTATGATGAGGCAAAACGTTTTGCTGAAGCGCTTGTGCTTGCTTATCATCGTTATCATAAAGTTGATACACGAATTGTAAGAATATTTAATACATTTGGACCGCGTATGAGACTAAATGATGGACGAGTAGTTCCAAATTTTATTCCTCAAGCTTTATCAGGAAAGCCTATTACAGTTTTTGGGGATGGAAGTCAGACACGGAGTTTTTGTTTTGTATCAGATTTAGTTGATGGAATATATAGATTGTTATGTTCTAAAGAAATAGAACCTGTTAACATCGGTAATCCTCATGAATTAACAATACTGGAATTTGCGCAGCTAATTAAAAAACTTACTAAAAGCAAAAGTAAAATCATTTTTAAAGAACTGCCTAAGGATGATCCTAAAATACGTCAGCCTGATATAACTAAAGCAAAAAAAATATTAAAATGGGAACCAAAAATTGCAATTGAAGACGGACTTTTAAAAACTATTGAATGGTTTAAAAAGAACAAAAGGGGATAATTTTTATGAAGATATGTGTAATTGGAAGCGGATATGTTGGATTGGTTGCAGGCGCATGCCTGGCAGATCTTGGAAATGATGTAATATGTGTTGATATAATTAAAGAAAAAATTGATAAACTTAATCAGGGAATTATTCCAATTTATGAACCTGGTTTGGAAAGTTTAATTAAATATAATATTGAACGCAAAAGGCTTGAATTCAGTACAGATATAAAAAAAGGCATAGAAAAATCAAAAGTTGTATTTATTTGTGTTGGAACTCCAGGCAAAACCAGCGGTGAAGTGGATATGAGCGCAGTGGAAAAAGTTGCTGCTGAAATAGGAAAGAACCTAAACACATACAAAGTAATAGTGAATAAAAGCACTGTTCCCGTTGGTACAGGGAAAAGAGTAAAAGAGATAATACGCAAAAATTTAAAAAATAAAAATTTAGCTTTTGATGTTGTTTCTAATCCTGAATTTCTTAAAGAAGGATCAGCCATACAAGATTTTATGCGGCCGAATCGTGTTGTTATCGGCACAGAAAGCAGCCGTGCTTTAAAAATGATTAAGGATATTTACGATAGTTTATTTTTAAGTACAGGAGCATATTTTGTTGTAACAAATATAGAGACAGCGGAAATGATCAAATACGCTTCTAACGCTTTTCTTGCCACAAAAATCTCTTTTATCAATGAAATTGCTCATTTATGTGAATTAGTTAATGCAGATGTAAAAATTGTAGCTCGAGGAATGGGACTTGATGAACGTATTGGGTCAAAATTTTTACACGCAGGACCAGGATTTGGTGGTTCATGCTTTCCAAAAGATTTATCCGGGCTAGATTTCATCTCAAAGAAAGCAGGATATAATTTTGATATAGTAGAAACTGTCTTAAAAGTTAATAATAAACAAAAGTTATGGATGGTTGAAAAAATTGTTTCAAAGTTTAAAAATATTAAAGGAAAAACAATAGGAATTCTTGGATTATCATTTAAGCCAAATACAGATGATATCAGAGATTCCCCATCATTGCTTATTATAGAAGAATTACTTAAAAAAGGCGCTGCAGTTAAAGCTTATGATCCTATGTCAATTGAAGAAACAAAAAAAATATTTGCTGATAAAATAGAATTTTGCAATAATAGCTACGAAACTGCGCGCAACAGCGATGCATTAGTTTTTCTTACTGAATGGAATGAGTTCAGAGAAATAGATTTTATCAAAATTAAAAAACTGCTTATCAGCCCGTTAGTTTTTGATCTGCGCAATATTTTTGAGCCGGAAAGAATTAAAAAATTAGGGTTTGAATATATTGGTGTGGGACGGGGATAATATATACTCAAACATCAACATTAATAAAACTTACAATTCTTGCCCCATCCTCCATTAAAACTGTAACACGCGCTTTATATTTTCCTGATGTGGGATAAGTATAGCTTGCAAAAGGTTCAGTTGTCCGTAACTGAATCCCTTCATCCCCTTCAAAATTCCATTGATATTCAATTACCTGAATGCCTTTTCCCCCATCTGTTATTACATCAAAAACTACTGTTCTCCCTATCTGCTCTCTAACTTTTAGAATAATTGATATTTTTGTCCAATATTCTAATTCTCCTTGAGACAAAGACAATAAAAATCCAGGAAGATTATTATACAATTTAAAAGAATTATCTATTTCTGTAAAATACTCGATATCTCTAATAAATTCTTTTTCCCATCCTTGTTTATCCAGATGATAAAAATACAATTTATAATCTCTATCATTAGAAATAAATGATAACTCTCCTGTAGTGTTCATTCCTACAGAAGAGAGCCGATATGTATATTCACCTATATTTTCAATAGCCCAATTTAATCCATCAAAACTAACAGCATATTTATCTTTATATTCATCTAAAAAATATTCAATAAAATTTCCATATGAATAATATCCAGATAAATATTTATGTCTACGATATAATAAATGCTTTTTCTGGTCATTTCCTATTATAAGCTTAATGTTATTAAACCAGGGGTCTAAACAATAATCAATATTAATAGGTGTTTCCCATTTATTATCAGTTTTTTGAAAAGTATAAAATAAATTATATTCCTGGCTGTATGCTAAATGAAGCTTATTTTGATTATCTATTGTAATACTAAAATTGCTGGATTCATCAGCAAAATAATCAGGATTATAAATATAACTCTGCCATATACCCTGACTATCCTGATATGTAATTTCTAAATTTCGATTAGAATTATAATAACTTATGTATGGAATATTATTGTTATTCAGAGAAAAACAGACTCTCCAGCTATTATCAATATTTTCTTTTATTCTGCCGCCTTCCCATTTATCTCCATTTTTTTTAATATAGGTTAACCATGTGCTCTCATAATTATCCCCGGCAATATATTGATGATAAACCAGATGCATTTGCCCTTCCTTGTCTATCTGTAAAATAGGATAATAAGCTGACCATAAATATTCTCTATTTATTCGCTCAATTCTTTCCTCATTCCAGCTTTTTATATTTATATCATACCATGTATGCCACAATTCTTCTTTGGGATACTCATAATTGTAACTATAAACTATATGAGGACTACCTTTGCTATCAAAAGCAAATGTATGCCAGCCAGGATTTTTATCGATTATTTGTTTTGATACCCAATTAGTGGAAATATTAAATTCTGGTTTGATGACTTTTGTAAGTCTATAATTTTCACTTCTAAAGAAAAACGTTTCCTTACCAGAATAAAAAAAACATATTTCCCCATTTATATCCTGGTTTATATCAAAATCCAGACCATCAAACAAATACCCTATCATATCTTTTATATCTTCAATATACCATTCTTCATTTTTAAAATAAGCATGTTTTATTGTTCCGTAGATTTGCGGGTAATCGGTGAACTGTTCTCCATTAACATAGTAAAAAATATGTTTATTTCCCTGTTCATCTAAAATAATCCTGCTCTTATACATACCCGATCCAAAATTATTATCTATTATTTTATATTTCCATCGCCAGTAATCTTTATTTGCATATTTCAATACTCCATTACTATAATAGCTGATATGCGGCTGATTATCTTCATCCAGAGTAAGATTGGTATATAAACCTGTTATCCCTGTACTATCTACTACTTCTTTATACCAATAATATCCATCAAAATAAGCATATTTCAAATCATCATCAGTTGCATCATAATAGCTTATATGTCTATTATTATATTTATCTATTTTAAAAGAAAGATACATCCCAACCATTTTTTGAGCAGGTTTATCAATTATTTCTTTTTTCCATTCATTCCCATTGAAGGCTATATACTTTAACGCACCATTATTTGAATCATAATAAGCAATATGCGGATATTGATCAATATCAAGCTGCAATCCGCAAAATCTTCCAATACCATTTCCTTCATCTAATGTCTGTATATTCCATCCGTTATTATTAAGATAAGCATATTTTAAAGATTTTTTATTTTGGTCTGTATAGCTAATATGAGGTTTGCCATAAGAATCTATTTGCAAGCTAATATCATTGCCAATTCCCTCTCCTTCTTCTATTGTTTTAATCTCCCAGATATTTTTTGTTGTATCGTAACTGGCATAATATATTCCGGTTCTTCCGCCATAAGCAATAGTTACACCTGGATATGGTAAACTAAGACTGTATGCTGAACTAATACATGGTTCACCTGTAAAATCAATTGTCTCATCAATATATTTTGAAGCCTTCCATGTTGCAGCATTTATTGTTAAAGAAGGGAAGAGAAAAATTATTATTAATAAAAAAAATATATTTTTGTATTTCATTTCTACCTCATTTAATAATCTGAACAGGAATATTTTTACTATTCATGGTTTCATCACCCAATTGTCCGTTTGAATTTTCACCCCATGCCCATAAGCTGCCATTATTTTTTATTGCAACTGTATAATAACTTCCAGCACTAATTGATACCCAATCATTATCCAGTCCAATTCTCGTTGGTATATTTTTATTTTCACTTGTTCCATCTCCTAATTGTCCATACCAATTAGCTCCCCATGTCCATAAGCTGCCATCTCTCTTTATTGCAACTGTATGTGAATCACCAGCACTTATTGAAACCCAATCAGTATCCTGCCCAATTCGAGTT